>VGMK01000047.1 GCA_016866375.1 Bacteroidota bacterium | reverse complement strand
GTACAATACAGATCCTCAAAAAATACAAGGTTGCTCTTGGAAGTATCGCTCATGCAGCTCTGTTCGTTAAAACAAGAGCACGAAAAAAAAAATGCCTAACCGCCCAAATTGATATTTTACCGTCACCAGTAGATTCACTTCGTAAATCAAACTCCGTAAAAAAACCAATGGATTCCTCTGTGAAACAGGAAGTAAAACCTTCTCCTGTTATAGAGCAAAAAATACGAACCGCTCCATATGTTAGTCCGCCACAAAAACACATATCGATAAAGAAAGTACTCGAGGAGCACAAACAGCAGGAGGAATTGGTTCCAGAAAAGGAGTCAGCTCGAGATTTTATTCAAATCGATCAATTCAAAATGTACTGGAGGCAATTTGCCTATCAACTCAAAGACAACGGTATGGAAACTTTCTATCAAGCTTTGATAAAGAGAGATCCGCTGGTTTTGAGTGATGAACAATACGTATTGGTTGTTGACAATCAAGTTCAAATTGACTACATTCAACCTTTACTTACCGACTTTATCTCCTTCTTACGTGAAAAAGTAAATAACTTTTCTTTGGAAGTAAAACTTCAAATAAGCGATAATCCCAATGAGGAAGTGAAGTATTTAACTGGAAAGGATAAATTTTCTGCAATGGCAAGAAAAAATCCAAACCTTCACGTCCTCAAATCGTTATTTAACTTGGATATTGACTACTAAAATGTTCAAGGAGCTTATTTATTTACCTGGTTCACAAGAAATTGAAATTTCTTCATTCATTCGGGAGTACAGCGGAAATACAGCAACATTTTCTTTTTTAACATCTGGAACAACCGGTAAGCCAAAACCATTAATATTTTCCAAAGAACAATTGAATGTTTCGGCAAAAAAATCAATCACCTATTTTGAGCTAGACGAATTTCATACCTTCTATTTATGCTTGGATATCAAAACGGTTGCAGCAAAAATGTTAATTGTAAGAGCTTATTTATGTGGAGCAACGCTAATTTGTGGACCGGTGAAAAGGGAAATTGAATTTCCAACAGAGAGACGCATTGATTTTATTTCTGTAGTGCCAATTCAACTCCATTACCTCATAGAAAAAAATAATGATTCACTTCGAAAAACAAAAATACTGATTGGAGGTGCAGACATTTCAACTGCACTGACAAAAAAAATAGTTACACTTGAGTTGAATTGCTTTCAATCATTTGGGATGACAGAAACCCTTTCTCATGTAGCAGTGAGAAAAATTACAAGTCCATTATCACCTTACACGGGATTAGATGGCATAAAATTTAGTACTATGGATGAGCGATTGATGGTGCATTATCCCGAATTACAAGAAGAACCAATCACAACCACAGATGAAGTTCAACTAATAGACGAAACCCACTTTTTTTGGAAAGGTAGGCAAGACTTTGTAATCAATTCCGGTGGAGTCAAACTTCACCCCATTGAAATTGAGGAAAGTATTCATGAAAATCTGGGCCTAAAAACGCTTATTTTTGGACTTCCCGACCAGGCATTGGGAGAAAAATTAGCGATGCTGGTACTAAGAAAAGATCCTCTTGATTTGAATAAAGGTAATTTTTCGTTTCTCACATCCTATGAAATTCCCAAACAGTATCAGTGTATCGATTCTTTTTTTTACCTACCAAATGAGAAAATAGATCGAATAAAAATGAAATTAGCGTCTAAAGAAAATGAGTGGAGAGCGATTTTATAAGTTATTTGGACTATCTCATGATGCGAGTGAGGGTGAAATAAAAGCAGCATATAAAAAACTCGCAAAAATTAACCACCCAGATAAAAGCAAGTCGTCAAAATCTGTTGAAAAATTTCAAGAAATACAGGAGGCTTATACGTATTTGCTTCAACAAGTAAAAAGAAAGGACAATAGGCTTGAGTCTGAACATGGTGATGAAAACTTCTCAAGGGAAAAAGTAGACGAGGACGCTTGGACAGCCTACCGAAATAGGGCGCGGAAAGTTTATCAGGAAAGAAAGAAAAAACAGGAACAGGAATTGGAAAATTGGTACATTAGATTAAAAACTGGCTGGAATAGAAAATTGTTTTTAGGAGTAGTAATCCTATCATGTCTTATTAATAGCATATTCATACTCGATTATTTTTTGCCAAAAAAAATGGAGGAAGATCGGGTGGAAAGTTATTCAAAAGAAAAATATAACAGTTTGGATAACCACCCCGTAAGTGTTATAGAAACTAAAAATAACCGAACGCTTTGGCTTAATAAATTTAACAATGCGCACTTTGACGACAATCCGTTCATAAAAATTGAAGTTACCCCCATTCTTCATCACCCCTTAGAGGTTTCAGTAAGCAGAGGTTTTAGAATACATCATATTCCAGTGCATTTAAATCTTTATTGGGGTCAATTAGTTGTTCAAGCCATTTTATTGTTACCGCTTCTCTGTCTTTTTTACAAAAAAAATGATGCTTTTTTCATCATGGGTCATTACTTGACCATTTTTTTAGTTGGTGGATTGATACTTTATTTTTTGATAACAGAAAATAGATTAATACATATTATTACACTGGGAAATGTATAAAAATATGACAAAAAAAGAAAAAGCAAAGTACATCCTTAATACACTGAACGCGTTGTATCCGGAAACTCCAGTGCCACTTAACCATGTCGATGCTTACACTTTGCTAATTGCGGTTCTATTAAGTGCTCAATGTACCGACGAAAGAGTTAATCAAATCACCCCTTTTTTATTTAAAAGAGCTTCCACCCCGCAACAGATGGTCAAACTATCCATAAGTGAAATTCGCGAAATAATTAAACCTTGTGGACTTTCACCAAAAAAATCCAGTGCAATATGGCATTTATCTCAAATTTTACTCACTAAACACAAGGGAGAGGTTCCTCCATCATTCGAATCGCTTGAGGATCTGCCAGGAGTAGGACACAAAACGGCATCAGTCGTTATGTCTCAGGCATTTGGGGTCCCCGCATTCCCTGTTGATACGCACATTCATCGCTTACTAACAAGGTGGGGATTGACTAGTGGTAAAAATGTAGAACAAACAGAAGCCGACGCAAAAAGACTTTTTCCAAAGGAGACCTGGAATAAATTACACCTACAGCTAATTTTTTACGGGCGATCCCACTCCCCTGCCAGATCACCAAAACGCGAAATTGACTTCATTACAGTGAAAATTGGTACAAAAAAAGCATTGCTCGAATTAAAAATATAGAGATACTAACAACTTGTTAAAAAAGTCATTTAACATCTTTTTATAAACATTGCGCATTTAAAATTTCCAAACGAAAATTCAATCCGTATATTTGTTTAATGGATAATCAAGATTACAGCCGTAAACCAATTTCGAGAATTAAATCGCCCTCCGTTCTAACCGGAGACCTTGGTAAGATACCACCTCAGGCAATCGATATTGAGCAAGTTGTTCTCGGTGCGATGATGTTAGAAAAAAATGCGGTGAACGACACAATAGATGTTCTTCATTACAACAGTTTTTACGACCCAAAACACCAATACATATACAAGGCCATTCGAGAGTTATTTGCTGCCACAAGCCCCATTGATTTAGTAACGGTGACTGCACGCCTCCAAAAGAACGGTGAATTAGAAGCTGCTGGTGGGGCAACCTATATATCTTCCTTAACACATCGCGTTGCTTCCTCAGCACACATACAATTCCACGCGAGAATAATTGCTGAAAAGTATATTAAACGGGAATTAATTCGCGTCAGTAGCGAAATTATTCGGGATGCATTTGATGAAACCCAAGATGTATTTGACTTATTAAATAGTGCTGAATCGGGTTTATTTCAAATCGCAGAGAACAATATGAGCAAACAAGTTGCTTCGATGCAGAACGTTGTGCGCGAAGCAATTCAAGAAATTGAAAAAGCAGCTCAAAATAGCGATGGTATTTCAGGAGTTCCAACAGGATTTTATGAACTCGACAAAATTACTTCGGGTTGGCAACGTTCAGATATGGTAGTTTTGGCTGCTCGTCCGGGAATGGGAAAAACTGCGTTTGTTTTGTCAATGGCTCGTAATACCGCAGTTGACTATGGAATGGGAGTTGCTATCTTTTCGTTAGAGATGTCCTCAGTACAACTTGTGAAACGGCTAATCGCAAGTGAGTCCAGACTCAGTGCTGAAAAGTTGAGGAAGGGAGATTTAAAAGACTACGAGTTTCAACAATTACATTCCCGAATTAATAAGTTGGCAACTGCACCAATTTTTATTGACGATACACCGGGTATCAGTATTTTTGATTTCAGAGCAAAATGCAGGAGGCTAAAAGCACAACATAACATCAACCTCATAATAATTGATTATCTGCAGTTAATGTCCGCTAAAGATGGAAAAGGTGGAGGTAACAGAGAACAGGAAATTTCTACCATTTCGCGATCAATTAAAGAAATTGCAAAGGAATTAAACGTCCCCATCATTGCCCTAGCGCAATTGAGTCGATCTGTAGAACAAAGAGGAGGAGATAAACGCCCACAACTGTCTGACTTACGGGAGTCAGGTGCTATTGAACAAGATGCAGATATTGTTTCGTTTATTTATCGCCCTGAATATTACGGCATAATCAAAGATGATGATGGAAATGCCAATTATGGTATGGCTGAAATAATTATTTCTAAACACAGAAATGGTGCTCTTGACAGAGTTAGACTGAGATTTGTACCGGAATATGCGCGCTTTGAAAATTTAAATGAAGTGCCCGAACTGGATGTACCTGCGCCTCTCAAAGTTAATGAAGGTTTTGATAATGAACAAATGACCTATATTGTAAAGAGCAAAATGGATGTAAAGGATGATATTGGCGAGGATTTTGGTAAAGTCGATAACGAGGAAACTCCTTTTTAGTCAAATGCGTCTTATCCTGATTATTTTTATCGTATTTTTCACCTGCCAAAAATCTTGGTGTACACAGATACTTGTACCGATGGATCAATCTCAAAAAAATCATTTAAAAGCATATGGAATTGCATACTGGACGCTCGAAAATCAGGTAGTTATTGAGTGGTTATTAAATTATCGCGGAGGATCATTTCTTATGCCAAATCTACGTGCCATAGAAGAGGAATTAATCGTAAGAAATGTCAGTTACGAAATTTTAACGGATGGGCAAGTTAATACTATTCGAAATCAAATAGGCAATCCTGAGGTGAATATGGAAATTGTGCAATTAGAAAAAGCACCTAAAATTGCCGTATATACTCCACCAAATAAACAACCTTGGGATGATGCCGTAACATTGGTTTTGGAGTACGCAGAGATAAAGTACGATAAAATTTATGACTCGGCTATTGTTATGGGAGTTTTACCAAAATACGATTGGTTGCACCTTCATCATGAGGATTTTACCGGGCAATATGGAAAGTTTTACTCATCCTCGCGATATCAAGCTTGGTATCAAGAACAAATTGATGTTGCAGAGCGAGATGCGAAGATGCTCGGTTTTCCGAAAGTTTCACAAATGAAATTAGCAGTTGCTCAAGGCCTGAAAAACTTTGTTTTGGGCGGTGGATTTTTGTTTACCATGTGTAGTGGAACAGATAGTTACGATATTGCCCTCGCGGCACAAGGCGTTGACATTTGCGAGTCTGTATTTGACGGAGATCATTCAGATCCAAAAGCGCAACAAAAATTAGACTTTAATCAAACCTTCGCATTCAAAGATTTCAATATCATAAAAGATCCAATGATTTATGAATATTCTGATATCGACGCAACAGATTTACGGAATTCCGGGGTAATAACAGAAAATATTGATCAATTCATACTTTTCGACTTTTCTGCGAAATGGGATGTTGTTCCCACCATGCTTACCCAGTGCCATACAGATGTAGTGCAAGGCTTTATGGGTCAAACTACTGATTTTAGAAAAGAATTTATCAAACCAAATGTGCTTATTCTCGGAGAAAATAAAGCAGCAGGCACAGCACGATACATACACGGTGAACTTGGGCAAGGTACATGGACTTTCTACGGTGGACACGATCCAGAGGATTATCAACATTTCGTTGGTGATCCTGTTACAGATCTTAATTTACACCCCAACTCACCTGGATACAGACTTATTCTAAACAACATCTTGTTCCCTGCAGCAAAAAAGAAAAAAAGAAAAACATAGATTTTTTGCTTTTTGGTTTGTCAATTAAAAACTTTTAGTTAACATTGCATCGAAAATTATCTCGCCGGCGGCTCTTATAAACCCCATTCCCTTCACAAAATCAAAACCGTTACATGGACAAACAAGCCTTAGAGGAAAAAAAACTTTCAGACCTCAAAGTAATTGCACAAGCAGTAGGTCTGACAAATTACGAAAACTTAAAGAAAGAGGATCTCATTGAGCTTATAATGGGAGGCACATTGTCAGAACAGGCAATAGAACCAAAAAACACTGAGGAATTTACAAACGAAATTTCAAAGGGGAAAAGACCGAGAAAAGCGATAGAAGATTTCAAATCGAAGAGTGAAAAACAAGATCAATTTTTCGAAACAATTGAATCATCATTGGAAGGTGAGATTGCTGTAGAGGTTAGTGATACTTCATCTGAATCGGAAGTATTTTCTGGAGATGAAACAATTCATTTTGATGAAAAATCGACCGAAATGGTGGACCATCCAATTCAAAAGCAACAACACAGCAAGCAACCGAAATATCAAGAAGGCCATTTGAATAATAAACTTGAAGAAAATTATGACCTGGTTGGAATTGTCTCGGCTGAAGGAGTTTTAGAGGTAATTCAAGACGGTTACGGGTTTTTGCGATCTTCAGACTACAATTATTTACCTTCACCAGACGATATTTATGTTTCTCAGAATCAAATTAAGTTATTTGGGTTAAAAACAGGAGATACAGTGAAGGGAACCATTCGACCACCAAAGGAAGGAGAGAAGTATTTTCCTTTGGTTAAGGTTGAATCAATAAATGGTCGCGATCCATCTTACATTCGAGATCGTGTTCCCTTCCAGTATTTAACGCCCCTGTTTCCAGATGAAAAATTTAAGTTGACAGGACACAAACAAGAAACTTTATCCACTCGTGTTATGGATTTATTTTCTCCTATTGGTAAAGGACAAAGGGGAATGATTGTGGCACAACCAAAAACGGGAAAAACAATGTTATTGAAGGATGTTGCCAACGCCATAGCCGCAAATCATCCTGAAACATATTTGATCGTTCTGTTGATTGACGAAAGACCAGAAGAAGTAACAGATATGGCAAGAAGTGTTAGGGCTGAAGTTATTGCATCTACCTTTGACGAACCTGCAGAACGACATGTGAAGGTAGCGAACATGGTTCTTGAAAAAGCCAAAAGAATGGTTGAATGTGGCCATGATGTTTGTATTCTTTTAGATTCAATAACACGCTTGGCCCGGGCATACAATACCGTTTCTCCTGCCTCTGGAAAAGTACTTTCTGGTGGTGTAGACGCAAACGCATTGCACAAGCCAAAGCGTTTCTTTGGTTCTGCGAGAAAAATTGAAAACGGAGGATCGCTTTCTATATTGGCAACTGCCTTGACGGAAACAGGTTCCAAAATGGACGAAGTTATCTTCGAAGAATTCAAAGGAACAGGAAATATGGAACTTCAGTTGGATCGTAAGATATCGAACAGAAGAATCTATCCAGCAATTGACATTACGGCATCAGGAACAAGAAGAGAAGACTTACTGGTTGGAAAAGAGGTTCTGCAGCGCGTTTGGCTTATCCGGAAATTCATTGCAGACATGAACCCAGTAGAAGCTATGGAATTTCTGAAATCTCACATGGAAAATACGCTGTCTAATGAAGAGTTTTTAGTTTCAATGAATAGTTAGAATGACAATTCCGTTACGAGTCGGTTTTCTTACATCCTTATTTTTCATTTTACTAAAATTGATTTCGCTGAAAATAGGCTGGTCCTTATATGAAATCAAACCTTTCGTATTTACAAATATGTTCCTCGTCACCGCTGCTATTGCCTACTCTCTTTATCAGGTAAAACGATACGAGGAGGACAGCAACTATCTCAATGATGTTAAAAATGGAATGTCTGCCGGATTACCCTACACCGTTGTGGTAGGTGTGTTTCTTTTCTTTTATTACCAAAATATTTTTCCCGACTATACGCAGAGCAAAATAGAATACATGGAGCATCAATTAAATGATCCTGATAATATTAATGAGCTTAAAAAAAACAACCAAGACCTCTCCAATAAATCAGACAAAGAGATTAAGACGCTGATGATGAACCAAACGGAGATGATGTTTAGCCCCAAGTTTACGATGGTCATTACACTCCTAGGTCTGACCATTTTCAGTGCGATAAATTCTCTTATCATTTCACTAATATACAGACGAATCGTTTTTAGGAATTAGGAATCCTATAGTCTCAACAAACAATACCTTTTATTTGGCCATATGTTTTTGTGACTAGAAAATGAAACGAAGGTTATGAAAGCAAAATATTAGCAGACAATTCTTCCCCAAATTTATCGTAATCGATTCCATCAAAGTTACCGGATGACATCATCAATAGTACACTCTGCGTTAAATCAAATTGTTTAATAAATTGAAATACTTCTTTTGTAGAGGTAACCACCTTAACATTTCCACCAAACCCTGCTAATACCTGACCTTCGCTTATAGGTTCTAATTTCTTGTGCGCAACAACCTTAGGATTAAAATACACCAAGGCATGATCCGCTTTTTTCATGGCGTCTTTGTAATGCGGTAAAAACTCTTTTTTCAAGGAAGAAAAAGTATGTAACTCCATGCAGGCAATTAGTTTTCTTCCTTCATATTGGTGTTTTACTGCTGTCGTTGTTGCTTTCAATTTTGAAGGCGAATGTGCAAAATCTTTAAACATTGTAAAGGAAGATTTTTCAATAACCTTTTGAAGCCGTTTACCTGCACCAGTAAAATCCGACATTGCGTTTAAAAAATCATGATTAGAAATCTCCATAGTTTCCGCCAGTCGCATTGCTCCGATTAAGTTTTGCAAATTATGTGAGCCAAAAACTAACAATGAATACTGTTTATTATTCCAATGAAGTCTTGTTCCGTTTTCACAAGGTTCAAATTCCGGAGTTTGGTACGAAATAGTTTGGATTTTTGAAGCAAATACACTTCCAAGCTTTGCGACTTCCGTATCTTCCTGGTTAAAAATTAGTTTGCCGTTTGGTTCAATTAATTCACAAAATTTCTCAAATTGTAAAACGTAATTTTCAAATGTTGGAAATACATTAATATGATCCCATGCGATTCCACTAATGATGGCAACATCAGGCTTATACAAATGAAACTTTGGTCTTCTATCAATGGGAGAACTAAGGTATTCATCGCCCTCCAAAATCATATATTTTGCCTCATCACTTAATTTGACCATACAATCATATCCTTCGAGTTGGGCACCCACCATATAATCAACGTCAATGGAAAGTTTATTTATCGCATGCAACAACATGGAGGTGATAGTTGTCTTTCCATGGCTGCCGCCAACGACAATCCTTACTTTATCCTTACTTTGTTCGTACAAATATTCTGGGTAAGAGAAAATCTTCAAACCCAATTCCTTTGCCCTTAATAATTCAGGATTGTCCTCACGTGCATGCATGCCCAAAATAACCGCATCTAAAGAAGTCGTGATTGATTCTACCTGCCAACCCAACTGGGAAGGAAGTATTCCTTGTTTTTCTAAACGCGATTTTGATGGTTCGAATATTTCGTCATCTGAACCAGTGACTTTAGCTCCTTTTCGACTTAACGCAATAGCTAAATTATGCATGGCGCTTCCTCCAATAGCTATAAAATGTACATGCATTCCCAACTAATTTAGGACGAAAATAACTACAAATAATAAACAGTTATAAGATAACTAAAATAGTTACGCACAACGATTATTTAAAAGCTACTTTTTAAAAGGAGACTTTCGTTTCGACTCATTTTGCCACTCAAATTCTGTGATGGGGAAGCCATTTCTCGTGTATGAACAAATACCTTTAGCATTTTTGGTTTGTTCATAGACAAGACCATAACCATAGTGATCAACAATTATTCTTCGAATGATAACAGTTTCTACAAATCCTTGCTCATTTTTTAACTCGTAAACTTCTTCATAAGTCGAGTCATTTTTATAAATATTTCCATCCGAATCTGCTAGAAAATTGGGTTGATTTTGCAATACTGGCTTGTCCTCAATCATTTGTTGCTGGTCGTACATACGTTGCTCTTGTTTTTTTTCGTTTTCTAAATGACTTGAATACAATGCTTTTTCAACATCATTTTTTGCATTTTCCATATCCACCTGACGTAAAAGTTGATTCTTAAGATCCTCTTCACGTTGCATTTGCATCTGATTATTGTGATTGTCTACCATTTCTTTATGTCTTTCATGAGTAATTTCCAGCTTTTCTTTCTCATTAATATCGTGGAGTTCCTTTTCAGTTTGTAATTGTTCTAACTGTCTTGCTTGGACATATGTTTTCATGAGGTTCAAAGAATCCAACTTGTATTTTTCATATTCATTTTTTAACGTGGCCTCCTCCATTTGAAATTGTCTTATCTCCTGCAACGAATCCTCCTCACGAGCCAATCGATCTTTCACATCTTTCCTTTTATCTATTTCAACAGCAGCGTCAATTGCACGTGACTCGTTAAGTTTTTTATTCAAGGAATTTTCGTATGCAACCTCATTAACTGCATTTTCCATTTGCTCTTGTTTAGATGAAGTGTTTAGTTGGGTTGTATTATCCAAATTGTTAAACGCATCTTTTGCACTGCCATTAAATTTTTGTCCCGGAGAGCTCAATCTATTGACATTAGTAGGCTGATTACTGGTTGCAATCGTTTGGTTCAGAGTGGGATTCAAAATATTGTTAAGTGAGTCTATTGATTTTTTCAATTGAGTAATTTCTGATGAGATTGTAAACTCACTATTGTTGGTCGCAGTAGAAAAGACATTTTGTAAAGCAATTAGGGCGCCTGGCGTATTTTTATTTGTTTTTAAAAGTTTATATGCGGCATCTTTATCCTTGTAATATTGCTGCAATTTAGCAATCTGATCTTTTAATATTGTTACTTCAGGATCTGATGACCTACTTTTCATGGGTTCAGATTTCAACACGCTATTTGCTGTATTTAAACCCATACGCCCAAGTGCAATTTTTTCTTTAGCCAGCTTTATTTGACCCTTAAATGCTAACTCTTCTGCATCTTTTTTTACTTTTACATCTTGAATACTAGATGCTGCGGAGGCTAGATATTTTGAAAATTTTTGTTCATTAAAAACATTCGCGGTTAGTAATTGAACCTTTGAGTATTCAGTAATTGCATCGGCATATTTTCCGGCCTTTTCCAATGAATTGGCGTTACTCAATACTAACTGTATTTGCTTTTCAATAGTAGCATCATCTTGAAGTTTTTGTATGCTATCTGCTGCACTCAATTGTACCTTAACCGATAGATTATTATAGGCCAATTCAACTTTACGACTTAATTCTTTCTCTTTACCATCTGAAATAACACAATATTTTTCTTGATCCCAAAATAGTCGCTCTGCATAATCCTTACTTGCAAAGCTCAGGTCAGTATTCGGACGATCCTCATACAATTGAAAAGTAAATCTTGGGAGTATTTTCACAGAAGGAGAGGATGTATTTTTGACAATGAGCGTTTTGAGGTCAAACAATACTTTTTTTGTTATAAAACCGGACTTAGAGGAGACCAACTCAAAAGGAAATGCTATATTGATTTTTCCAGAAATCAAATACTCTCCGTTCGATTCAGAAACAGCTTTAGAAATAAGTTTATCGTTTTGTTGTAAATATAAAGTAGAGCCGAATATATTCTTATTTGTTGAATAATTCTTAACATAACCCTGAATCGAAATACTCACTACTCGTTGAGAATAAAACCAAGAACACGAGAAAATACAAATAAAAATAATACAATTCTTCATTTGAAAATCTTTTGGACGAATGTAACGAAATAGTCTAATTTTGTTACGAATTTCGTTAAAAAATACGAAGAATAAAAATGCTAAAGATAGATCAATTAAGCTTCTGGGAAAAAAAGTCCTATTTTGAAGATATTGATTTCTTAATTATTGGTGCAGGAATCGTTGGTCTTTCCACGGCTATTTACCTAAAACAAAGGCATTATAAAGCAAAAATAATGGTTGTAGAACGTGGATATTTACCCACAGGTGCAAGCACTAAAAATGCCGGTTTTGCCTGTTTTGGTAGCCCAACTGAATTAAAAGACGATTTAAGATCAATGTCTGAAAATGATTTGTGGGATATGGTGGACCTGCGATATCGCGGTTTGAATCGCTTATTTTCACTTATTGAAAAAGAACGTTTAAATTATCAAGCTTGTTGTTCTTGGGATTTAATTCGCGAGGGAGATGATATATTAGATCCTGAGTTTATACATTATTTAAATGAGAATACATTTAAAATAACGGGAATCA
>VGMK01000046.1 GCA_016866375.1 Bacteroidota bacterium | reverse complement strand
GAATAAAAGAAAGACGAAAAAAACCCTCATACGTTATTTGTAATATGAATTTAGCGTTTTGAAGGTCGCAGCATTCGTAAATATTTTCCTTAGTTGAACTCCATTTTTTTTTGAAATTTGCTCCAACTGCATGTCTTGATTCGTAAAAAAATCTTGATAAAATGCCTTTGTTTCACGCGAGGAAGTATTCACCCAAGTTTTTTTTTCCGACTCCAAATTGTCAAATTGAACCCAGCCCACGTCAGGAAGAGTTTCTTCCTCTTCATGCCTAACACATGTAAAAAAAAGACGATGTTTTAATACCACCCTTTGAATCTGAGCCAAAAAGTCGAGATTTGACAAAAAGTCACTTACAAAAAAAACAGTTGAACGTGATAACTTTTCTTCACAAAGCCATTGCATGGGGATATCCAAGCGCGTTTTAGATATGCTGGGTTTGTATTTTACGAGTGTTTCTATCACAGAAAAAAAATGCTGCCTTCCTTTTAAGGGAGGTATGTAAAGCTCTATACTCTCAGAAAAAATGAGAATACCAAAATAATTATTCTTTTTCCATGCAGTAAATGCAACCATTGCCGCAACTTCGATTTGCTTTTCCCATTTCGAAAATGCATTTTTTGAGAATAGATTAGAAGAAGAAGCGTCAAGAATCACCAAAAAATGTTGTTCTTTTTCTTCTTCAAAAATCTTTACATGGGGTACATTATATCTTGCCGTAACATTCCAATCGATGGTTCGGACCTCGTCACCAAAATGATACTCGCGTACCTCCGAAAAAGACATTCCATTCCCTTTAATAGTTGAACGTGCCGTCCCAAAATGGCGGTTACTCGTTTTTATACGGGGCTGGAAGTTTAAAACCCGCAGTTTGGAAAATAGATTTTTTTTATCCATTTGAAAGACTATGGAACTTCAACTACACTAATCAAGCGCTCAATCACTTGCTTCGCAGTAATGCGCTCCGCCTCCGCTTCGTAGGATAGGCCAACTCGGTGCTGCAAAACATCTACCGCCATTGCTCTTATGTCATCAGGTATCACAAAGGAGCGACCTTTTAAAAAAGCATATGCTTTACCGGCAAGCGCCAAATTAATGCTGCCTCTTGGAGATGCCCCATAAACAAGCATTCCCGATTGGTTGAATTTTTCTGGGGCTCTTGTTGCAGAAATAATATTGACAATATACTGCTCTATTTTTTCGTCGAGGTAAATCTTTTTAACCAAATCTCGCATTCTAAAAATATCTTTTTTGGTGAAGATTTTGGCGACTTTATGGTTATCTTCGGATCGGATGGCCTGACGGATAATTATTTTTTCTTCTGATGGGGCAGGATACGATAAATTGATTTTGAGCATAAATCTGTCCAATTGTGCCTCCGGTAGAGGATAGGTTCCTTCTTGTTCAAGAGGATTTTGAGTTGCCAGAACAAGAAAAGGATCTGGAAGCTCAAGTGTTACATCGCCTATGGTAATTTGTTGCTCTTGCATGGCCTCTAATAAGGCACTTTGTACTTTTGCAGGTGCACGGTTAATCTCATCAGCTAATATAAAGGATGCGAATATTGGACCTTTTTTAACATCAAATGTTTCAGATTTTTGTTTGTAAATCATTGTACCCGTTAAATCGGCAGGTAATAAATCTGGCGTGAATTGAATTCGACTAAACGAAACATCTACGCATTTCGAAAGAGTTTTAATTGCGAGTGTTTTAGCTAAACCTGGTGTACCCTCTAGTAATATGTGACCATTGGTCAACAAAGCGATAAAAAGGCTATCAATCATTTTTTCTTGACCAATTATTACCCTTGAAATTTCTGTTCTAAGATTTTCCAATCCGATTAACTCTAACTTTATCACCTCGGACAATTGAATCAAAGATTCTGCTGGGCTAATCGAATGTTCTGACGTTTCTAACATAAGTAACTAATTTTATAAACAAATTTCTTAATGTTTGGGTGCGAAAAGATTGTTTATGCTGTTAATTCTTGTTAATCTTGTGGCATAAGATTGTCACATGGAAAGGATTTGTCAAGAATGCAGTCACCAATTACGAGGTAGAAAAGATCAGAAGTTTTGCTGTGACGCTTGCAGAAATTCATTCAATAACAAAAAAAACGAAGAGGCAAATGCGTCTGTGCGAAGAATCAATGCTATTTTAAGGAAGAATCGTCGTATTCTCGCACAAATGAATCCCCACGGAAAAATAACTGTTGATGGAATTTCTCTGGCCGAAGAGGGATTCAATTTTCATTATTTCACAAATACCTACCGAACACAAAAAGGGACACAATACTTTTTTTGCTATGACTATGGGTATCTAAAAATCGAGAATGACCAGTACATGCTGGTTCTAAAACAAGACTATGTCAAATAAAAAAGGCTACTGAGGTAGCCTTTTTTCGGGAGGAAGACGGGTCTCGAACCCGCGACCTTCGGAACCACAATCCGACGCTCTAACCAACTGAGCTACAACCTCCATTTTGGTGAGTGCAAATATACGGTATTTTTAGAAAAACTTTTCGCTTAGCACGAGGCTTGCGTAAAACTCAATATATTTTGTGGAATGTCAAGGGAAAAATTACAAAGTTCCTCTTTTTTGTTGCTCGCGCTCGATTGATTCAAACAGTGCTTTAAAGTTACCTGCGCCAAATCCTTTGGCACCCATTCGTTGAATGATTTCATAAAACAAGGTGGGTCTGTCTTCGACAGGTTTTGTAAATATTTGTAATAGATATCCTTCTTCGTCGGCATCGACCAAAATGCCTAAAGCCATTAATTCTTTGATATCCTCCTTCATTATGCTCATGTGCTCTCCTAAACGTTCTGGCACCTCCTCATAATAAGCCTTTGGAGGGGCAGAAAGAAATTCGACACCTCTTGAACGCAATAGCTTTACTGATTCAATAATATTATCAGTGGCAACAGCAATATGTTGTGCTCCTGCACCTTCATAGAAGTCGAGGTACTCTTCTATTTGAGATCGTTTTTTCCCTTTGGCAGGTTCATTAATAGGAAATTTGATACGGCCATTTCCGTTCGACATTACTTTCGACATCAGTGCAGAATACTCTGTATGAATCTGTTTATCATCAAACGACAAAAAGTTGACAAATCCCATCACATCCTCGTACCATTTTACCCAAGTATTCATTTCTCCCCATCCAACATTTCCTACCATGTGATCAATAAATTTCAAACCAACACTTGGTGGATTATAATCCGACTCCCATGCTTGAAATCCAGGCATGAATACGCCTGAATAATTTTTTCGCTCGACAAACATGTGTACAGTTTCACCATACGTGTAAATCCCTGCTCTCACAACTTCACCGTGTTCATCCTTTTCAATAGTTGGCTCCATAAACGATTTGGCACCTCTTGAAGTGGTTTCCTCCCAGGATTTTTGCGCGTCATCTACCCAAAGTGCAATCACTTTGACTCCATCCCCGTGTTTCTTAACATGCTCTCCAACGGGAGATTGGCTGTTCAAGGCGGTTGTTAAAACCAATCGTATTTTATCTTGTTTCAGAACATAGCTTACGCGGTCCTTCAAACCTGTTTCTAAGCCGGCATATGCGTGCGATTGGAATCCAAAAGCAGTTTTATAATAGTGTGCCGACTGTTTGGCATTTCCCACATAAAATTCTACATAATCTGTACCAAGCAAAGGAAGAAAATCCCCCGCGCCTTCGAATATTTTATCCAATCCGTATTCGATATTCGAGACAACTTTTTTATTTATTTCTTGTGACATAAAAATTTACTTAATGGCTAATGCATCCAGGACTTCATGTAAGTGACATCCTCGATTTGAATCGCTTGTTTCGTGAGCTTCAACGGCTTAAACGTATCGACCATTACAGCGAGCTCTCTGGTTTCTTTTTTTCCAATACTTCGTTCATATGCCCCCGGATGCGGACCATGCGGAATACCAGCGGGATGCAAAGTAATTTGCCCCTTTTCAATATGATTGCGACTCATAAAATCACCATCTACATAATAAAGAACTTCATCTGAGTCAATGTTACTGTGATTGTAGGGAGAGGGAATTGAATCGGGGTGGTAATCGTACAAACGTGGCACAAATGAACAAATTACAAAAGCGGAGGTTTCAAACGTTTGATGAACTGGTGGTGGTTGATGCACGCGACCGGTTATTGGTTCAAAATCGTGTATGGAAAATGCATATGGATAATTAAACCCATCCCAACCTACTACATTAAAGGGATGATGCGCATAAATATAATCATACAAAACATCTTGTTTCTTGATGCGTATCAAAAAAGAACCCTCTTCATCAATCGTTTCTAGGGTATGCGGTGGTCGAATGTCGCGCTCACAATACGGCGAATGCTCAAGCAACTGGCCAAACCAATTACGGTATTTTTTTGGGGTATAAACAGGATGAAAGGATTGAACTATAAAAAGTTTGTTGTCCTCATCATTGAAGTGCAATTGATATATCATTCCCCTCGGTACAACCAAATAATCGCCGTAGGAAAAATCTATAATGCCCAGTTGAGTTTTTAGACTCCCTGAACCTCGGTGGATAAAAATCACTTCGTCCGCATCGGCATTCTTGTAGAAGTAATCTCCCATGGATTTTTTTGGACTTGCCAACTCAATGTAACAATCGCTATTGACCAACACAGGCGTTCTACTCGAAATGTAGTCATCTTTGGGAATTATATCAAATCCCTTCAAGGATCGCATAATCATATTTTTATCGAGTGCAATTTCTGGTGCAATATTCGTTTCGCCTAACATTTCTTTAACAACTGTAGGGGGCTTAATATGGTAGAGAAGTGACGACATTCCATCAAATCCAATTGTTCCGAAAAGTTGCTCGTGGTAAATATTGCCATTCGGCTGACGAAATACCGTATGTCGTTTGTGTGGTATGTTTCCTAGTTTATGATAAAAAGGCATATTTTCTTTGAATTAAATGAACAAAAATTTGTGTTCCATCGCTTGTTTTATAAATGCGGCATTTTTTGTTTAAAACTACCTAATGTTGCCGAACTTTATAGCTTACCGTCGGTCACAAAATTAATTCAAACATTACACTAATTTAAAAGATTTCGACCGGTTTTTTGAATTTTATTCACAATAAAGTAATTCAAAAAGAAGAAAAACTACATTTGTAGCATTCATTATGGTATGTCGTACGTTTTAGTAATAGGTGCCGGAGGTCAAATAGGAACAGAATTGGTTCTTGCTCTTCGCAAAAAACACGGTAAACATCAAGTAGTAGCTGCTGATATAAAAACTGAATGCCCTCCCCTACTCTCAAGTGGACCTTACGTGCAGATGGATGTCTTGAATCGGGATGCAGTTCGAAACTACATTATCTACAAAGAATTTGACGAAATCTATCTTTTAGCTGCCTTGTTATCAGCTACAGCAGAAAAAAATCCAGACTTTGCATGGAGGCTTAACATGGAAGGGTTAATTACCATTTTAAATTTGGCTAAAGAAGGACATGTAAAAAAAGTATTCTGGCCAAGTTCAATTGCCGTTTTTGGACCATCAACCCCATTAGATAATACGCCACAAACCACGGTGATGGAACCAACAACAGTTTACGGTATTTCTAAATTAGCCGGTGAACGGTGGTGTGAATATTACCACACTAAATTCGGCGTGGATGTGCGGAGTATACGTTACCCCGGTTTAATTTCCTACAAATCGCCACCCGGTGGAGGCACAACAGATTATGCTGTAGATATTTTTTATAAAGCAAAAGCAGGAAAACCTTTTAAAAGTTTCCTTAAAGAGGATACCATGTTACCAATGATGTTCATGGATGATGCCATTCGTGCTACCCTAGAAATAATGGATGCACCCAAAAAAGCCATTCGAATTCGTTCGGCATACAACCTCGCTGGAATTAGTTTTACGCCAAAACAACTGAGTGAAGCCATCCAAAAAATTATTCCCTCCTTTCAAATCACCTACTGTCCCGACTTTAGACAACAAATAGCTGACACATGGCCAAATTCTATTGACGATTCTCAAGCCACACATGACTGGAATTGGAAACACCAATTCGATATAGACGCAGTGGCAAGGATAATGCTCAAAAAGGTCAACTTAAATAATTTTTAAAATTTTTTAAAAAAAATACCCCCTGAAATCTCAATGCAGGCTTAGGTTTTACATGAATCTTTATATTTTTTTTATTTTTGTTTAACATTTTTTTGTTTTTGTTAAACATTTTTTGTTTAACTTTGAATCATTAATTGTTAAACAAAATAATTTTTTGCTATGTCAACTCTTGAATTTAATGACGCGTTAATTGGTATCGAAGGAAACTTACAATCGTTTGCCATGAGTTTTACTCGGAATCGCGAAGATGCTCGAGACCTTACCCAAGAAACCATGCTCAAAGCAATAACCTACAGAAATTATTACACGCCACAGACGAATTTTAAGGCGTGGGTTTTTACGATCATGCGCAACATTTTTATTAATCAGTACAGAAGAAAAGTCAAGTCGGGAACGATTTTCGACAATTCAAAAGATCTGTTTTTAATTTCGAACTCAACCTCTCACGAGGAAACTCCATTGGAATTAATATCCGTTAAAGATATCCGAAAAAAAATTGATACTCTTAGTGAGGAATATAAAGAGCCTTTCGAAATGCACTTCTCGGGTTTGAAATATAAAGAAATTGCAGATAAATTAAATATTCCTATTGGTACGGTAAAAAGTCGTATATTCATAGCCCGAAAAAGATTGATGGATCAATTACCAGATTATTCAATCTCGGCGAATTAACCGATGAAAAAAAAAGTAACTGTTCTGGGAGCTGGTATTTCTAGTCTCTCTGCTGCTTCATTCTTAGCAAAAAATGATTTTGACGTTACTATTTTAGAGAAAAATTCTAGTATTGGCGGTCGAGCTCGACAATTTAAAGAAGAAGGTTTTGTATTTGATATGGGTCCGAGCTGGTATTGGATGCCTGACGTTTTTGAAAGATTTTATAATCAATTCGGTTATACGACATCAGACTTTTACGAATTAAAACGCTTAGACCCGTCCTATCGTGTTTACTGGCCTGATAAAACATATACTGACATACCAGCCTCTATTTCTGAATTAGAACAGTGGTTTGAATCACTTGAGCCAGGAAGTGCAAAAAATCTTCAAAAATTTTTAAAGGATGCAAAATATAAATATGAAGTGGGAATAAATGACCTCGTTCACAAGCCGAGTTTGAGCATTCTGGAATTTGCAGACAGAAGGGTTCTCTCCGGGTTATTTTCGATGCATCTTTTGTCCTCTTTCTCCACTTACATTCGAAAATATTTCAAACACCCAAAGATTTTGTCTTTACTCGAATTTCCAGTATTGTTTTTAGGTGCTATGCCCACTGAAACTCCGGCCCTGTATTCACTAATGAATTATGCTGATATTTCATTAGGCACCTGGTACCCAATGGGTGGAATGTTTAAGTTTATTGAAGCTTTTGAAAGAATTGCAAAAGAACAAGGTGTTTCCATTTTAACCAATAGCGAAGTCAATGGATTCGATTACCAAGGTAACGAGGCAATTTGCGCAAAGGTGAATGGAATAGATTTCCCTGCTGACATCTTTATTTCTGGAGCAGATTACCAACACACAGATCGCCAATTACTTAATGGAAAGGCAAATTATTCTGAAGAATATTGGAATAAACGAACGATGGCTCCTTCGAGTTTACTATTTTACGTAGGTGTAAATAAAAAATTACAAAATCTTCAGCACCATAATTTGTTTTTCGATGAATCACTCGAAGCACATGGAAAAGAGATTTACAAAAATCCGAAGTGGCCGACAAAACCGTTGTTTTACCTCAGTGTCCCGTCCGTCACTGATGAAAGTGTTGCACCTCAAGGGATGGATAATATGTTTTTCTTAATTCCTATAGCACCGGACCTTAAAGATGACGAAGATACTCGGAATAAATATTTTGATATTCTCCTTAAGAGACTGTTAGATCTAACAGGAAACGATATTTCAAACAATATAGTTTACAAGCGAAGTTTTTGCATCAGTGACTTCAAGAAAGATTATCACGCTTTTAAAGGAAATGCTTACGGATTGGCAAATACACTGCGCCAAACGGCAATACTAAAACCAAGACTAAAAAATAAATACTTGAAGAACTTTTTTTACACCGGACAATTAACCGTTCCTGGTCCAGGGGTTCCTCCTTCCATAATTTCAGGAGAAGTTGTTGCTAAACATATAATGAAACAAACCAAAAACTAAAATATGAAACAGTTATTCGATGATGTCAGTCAAGAAATGAGCAAGTTAACGACTAAACGTTACAGCACCTCATTTTCACTTGGAATTCGATTTCTACATCCCGATTTACACAAACCTATTTATTCTATATATGGTTTTGTGCGTTTCGCAGATGAAATAGTGGATACGTTTCATGATTTCGACAAAGAAGCACTTTTAAAAACTTTTAAGGAAGATACTTACAGAGCAATCAAGGAGGGAATATCATTAAACCCGATTTTAAATTCTTTTCAATGGGTGGTTAATACATATCAAATTCCACATGATTTGATCGACACCTTCTTGAATTCAATGGAGATGGATTTAAATAAAAATGCATACGATCAATCGAAATATGAAGAGTACATTTTAGGTTCGGCAGAAGTTGTGGGCTTAATGTGTCTAAAAGTTTTTGTCGAGGGGAATGATGAGACATATTCAGAATTGAAGCCTTATGCAATGAAACTCGGCTCAGCATTTCAAAAAATTAACTTTCTTAGAGACCTTAAGGCTGATTACCAAGAATTAGGAAGGACATATTTTCCGGGAATTGATTTACAGGAATTCAATGCAACCGTAAAAAAAGAAATTGAAGCTGATATCGAATTAGATTTTCACGAAGGATATTTAGGAATCCTCAAATTACCGAAAAAGGCAAGATTTGGGGTCTACATGGCCTACAAATATTATTTCAAACTTTTCAAAAAAATCAAGCGCACTCCCGCAAATACCATCTTAAACGAAAGAGTAAGGATTCCAAATTACCGCAAAGTGAGAATTTTGTTAACCTCATACTTGAGACACAACCTAAATTTGTTGTAATGCATCAAAACCTCGTGGTATTAGTGAATGAATTAGACCAAGACCTCGGGCTGATGGAAAAACTGGAGGTCCACCAAAAAGGCTTGTTACACAGAGCATTTTCCGTATTGATATTCAACTCAAACAATGAACTCTTGTTACAACGTCGTGGTTTTGGTAAATACCATTCCGAGGGCCTCTGGAGCAATACGTGCTGTAGTCACCCTAATCCGGGCGAATCAATTCAAGATGCCGGTCGGCGGAGATTAATTGAAGAAATGGGTATGGATGTGGAGTTGAAGGAGGCCTTTCAATTTATTTATAAAGCCCGTTTGGATAAGCACCTTACTGAATTTGAGCTCGATCATGTATTAATAGGATATTCGGATAATACACCGCATTTAAATTTAGAGGAAGTAAGTGCTTTCGCATGGAAAAGTATAGAGGCCATCAAAAAAGATATGGATGTTAATCCAACACACTACACAAAATGGTTTAAAATATTATTAACCGATCATTTTGATCAAATTAAAACCCATTTGTAATGATGAAAGTATGTAGACGAGCCACTTTTAATTGTGCCCATCGCCTGTATAGGAAAGATTGGTCAGACGAAAAAAATGAATCAGTATTCGGCAAATGCAGTAATGTTAACTTTCATGGACACAATTACGTTATGGAAGTTTGGATATCGGGAACAGTCAACGAAGAAACAGGCTATCTTATTGACCTGAAAATTGTTAAAGACCTCATCAAAGCGGAAATTACTGACCGATTTGACCACAAAAACCTCAACTTAGATTGTGAGGAATTTAAGAACTTAAATCCAACAGCAGAAAATATTGCAATCGTTTGTTGGAATTTGCTGAGAACGAAACTAGATAGGGCATACGGTTTGAGGCTAAAAATTTGGGAGACAGAGAATAACATAGTCGAGTACGATGGAATCGATTAACTCCCTGTTTAAGACCTAAGAGGTTCACTCATTAAAAAAAGTACTTTTCTAAAGACCACTAATTTTATTAATTAAATCAATGAAAAAAATACTCTTTTGGCATAGAAGAGATTTAAGAATTCACGACAATAAGGGACTACATAAGGCCCTCACAAGTGGTTATTTCGTTCAACCGATCTTTATTTTTGATACAAATATCCTAGACAAATTACCACCTAACGACAGGAGAATTCAATTTATACACCGAGAACTCCTAATCATTAAGAAAAAGTATCAGGAGCATAACAGTGATCTTTTAGTACTCGTCGGCGATCCAAGGGAGCTACTGCCAAAAATTATGGACGAGGGTTTGTATGCGGCACTTTATACAAATAGAGATTACGAGCCATATGCAAAAGAGCGAGATTCAAAAATTTTCAATCTGCTTTCAGATGTGAGTAAACCTTTCTATGGGGTGAAAGATCACGTCATTTTTGAAAAAGAGGAGGTCCTGAAGGATGATGGCAAGCCTTACACTGTTTTCACTCCCTATTCTAAAAAATGGAAAAGTAAACTGTGTAAAGAAACACTTGAATATGCCCCAAGCGAAGAGAACCTTTCAAATTTAGTGAAGTGTGAGGCCCAACCGCTCATTTCTTTGAAAGAGCTTGGTTTTGTTGAAAATGAAGAAAACACATTTCCCAAAAAAGAAATAATGTCCGAACGCTTAACGGATTATGCACAACTGAGAGATATCCCCTCAGAAAATGGCACGTCCCGCTTAAGTGTTCATCTGAGATTTGGAACAATCAGTATTCGCGAATTGGCAAAAGTAGCCATGAAAACAAGTGAGGCATTTCTGAACGAGCTGATTTGGCGAGATTTTTATCAAATGATTATTTATCACTTCCCCGAATCTGTCTCTAGGGCATTCAAACCTAAGTACGATTTGGTTGAATGGGAAAACAACGAAAATCAATTCAATGCGTGGTGTGAAGGTAAAACGGGTTATCCACTTGTTGATGCAGGGATGCGTGAGTTGAATCAAACTGGCTTTATGCACAATCGCGTTCGAATGGTTGTTGCCAGTTTCTTAACCAAACACTTACTCATTGATTGGCGATGGGGCGAAGCATATTTTGCCGAAAAGTTATTGGATTTTGAATTGGCAAGTAACGTTGGTGGTTGGCAATGGGCCGCGAGTTCAGGGTGTGATGCTGCACCTTATTTTAGGGTGTTCAATCCGTATTCGCAACAAGAGAAGTTTGACAAATCTCTAAAATATATTAAAAAATGGGTCCCGGAATATGGAACAGGCGATTATCCTGAACCAATTGTAGAACATACATTTGCACGAAATCGCGTGCTCGATCGTTACAAAAAAGCTTTAATTAATTAATGAAAATCGGAGAAAAGTGTCCAAATTTTCAACTGTCCGACCAAAACGGACAAATTATAAGTTCTAATTCATTTTTTGGGAAGAGAACTGTTGTTTATTTTTATCCAAAGGACAATACTCCCGGTTGCACCACAGAAGCCTGTGCCTTCAGAGATAGCTACAAAGATTTTATGGAATATGACTGTCAGGTTATTGGAATTTCCTCTGATAGTGAAGAAAAACACTTCAATTTCTCGCAAAAACACGATCTCCCTTTTACCCTACTTGCAGATCCTGATGGAAAGGTTCGAAAAATGTTTAATGTTCCTACCTCTTTATTTGGGCTACTTCCTGGACGCGTCACCTATATTTTCGACGAAACGTCAACATTGATAGGTGTCTTCAATTCGCAATTGAATCCTCTGGGACATGTGCAAGAAGCCCTCAAAATGGTAAAGGCCATGGAAAAAAAATAATGCGTAACTTTATCTATCAGAAGTTATGTCTGAAATTCTTTCGGTCCTTCATTTAAATAAAAAGTTTAGGCGCATTCATGCCGTTAAGGACATTTCTTTTTCAGTCCAAAAAGGCAATGTATATGGTATTCTCGGTCCAAATGGCAGCGGAAAATCAACAACCTTAGGGTTACTACTTGGAACAATAAATCCGAGTGGCGGAAAATGGTCGTGGTTCAATAAACCAGGAACAACTTCTGAAACTTTGTTTCGAATAGGTGCGATTATCGAGCAACCTAATTTTTACAGCTATTTATCTGCCGAACAAAATCTTAAAATTACAGCGAACATAAAAAAAATTGGATACGATCAAATAGATGCAAAACTTGCCTTAGTGGGTTTGTTAGCACGAAAAAAAGATCGGTTTTCGACCTATTCGTTGGGCATGAAACAACGACTTGCCATTGCCGCAGCGATGTTAGCGGATCCTGAAGTTTTAATTTTAGACGAACCAACGAACGGACTTGACCCCGAGGGAATAATTCAAATCAGGGAACTCATCAAAACAATCGCACAAACAGGAACCACCATACTTCTCGCAAGCCATCTATTGGATGAAGTAGAAAAAGTTTGTTCCCACGTAATTATTCTTAAAGAAG
>VGMK01000045.1 GCA_016866375.1 Bacteroidota bacterium | reverse complement strand
CGTCAAAGTGACCTTCGTAATTATAGATTTCTTCTAATATGGCAAATCTTTCTGGTGTTTTCCTGTGGCTATTTAGCTCTAAATAGGTTGAAAATATACCCCTTACTGTTTCATTTAAATTCATGTGCAACCGTTGGAACAAATATAGTCATTCGGCTTTTTTACTTGGGATTAAATGCAATTGTTTATCAACATATTTTTAACTAAAAAAGGGAGCCGAAGCTCCCTAAAAACGATTTCAGAAATAACTAAACTATTTTTGTTTTTTCATTTTTTCTTTAAGTTCTACCAACGCGTCAATATCCCCTAGTGTAGCTTTTTCTGCTGCTTGACTAATTGCTTGAACTTCTTTATTTGATTCGGATGTTTTTTTGCCTTTGCTACCTGAACTCGGCTTGTCGCTGCCCTCCTCGAAAGTTCGTGTGTGAGAAACCACAATTTTTTTGGCATCTTTATTAAACTCGATTACCATAAAATCGAGTACCTCTTCTACTTTTGCATTTCCTCCATCAGCTTTTTTCAGATGTTTTGACGGACAAATTGCTTCCACTCCATAGGGTAAAGAAACAATTCCTGATTTTTCTTTCATATCGATGATTGTGCCCGTATGGATTGTTCCATCTGCAAAGGTGGATTCGAATACATTCCATGGATTTTCTTCAAGTTGCTTGTGACCGAGCGAAATTCTTCTGTTTTCACGGTCGATTTCTAAAACAACGACATTCATCTCTTCACCCACCTTACAGAATTCTGACGGATGCTTAATTTTTCTCTGCCAAGACAAATCAGAAATATGTATTAGACCGTCAACTCCTTCCTCCAACTCTACAAAAACTCCGAAGTTTGTAAAGTTTCTAACTTTTGCATTGTGTTTAGAATTTACGGAGTACTTCGTTTCTATACCCATCCATGGATCGGGCATTAATTGTTTGATACCTAGAGACATTTTTCTCTCCTCTCGATCCATTGTGAGTACAATAGCCTCAACTGTATTGCCTATATTTAAGAAATCTTGTGCGGAACGTAAGTGTTGCGACCAGCTCATTTCAGAAACGTGAATTAATCCTTCTACTCCCGGAGCTATTTCAATAAAGGCTCCATAATCTGCAATTACCACTACTTTTCCTGATACTTTATCGCCGATAGCAATATTCTTGTCTAATGAATCCCATGGATGAGGTTGTAATTGTTTTAAGCCCAAAGCAATTCGCCTTTTATCATCGTCAAAATCAAGTATAACCACGTTAATTTTTTGATCTAGTTCAAGCATTTCCTCTGGATGTGTTACACGGCCCCAGGATAAATCAGTAATGTGTATTAATCCATCTACGCCACCCAAATCAATGAAAACACCATAGGATGTTATGTTTTTCACAACACCTTCGAGAACTTGGCCTTTTTCCAAACCCGAAATGATTTGTTTTTTCTGTTCTTCAAGTTCTGCTTCAATCAGCGCTTTGTGAGAAACAACAACGTTTCTAAATTCTTCATTTATTTTAACAACTTTGAATTCCATATTTTTACCAACGTACACATCATAGTCACGAATTGGTTTAACATCGATTTGAGAACCTGGAAGAAAGGCCTCAATTCCATAAACATCAACAATAAGTCCTCCTTTCGTCCTGCACTTTACGAAACCTGTGATGATTTCACCTGAACGAAGTACCTCGTTTATACGAACCCAAGCGCTGTGCATACGCGCAGTTTTGTGAGAGACAATTAACTGTCCTGTTTTATCTTCTCGGCATTCGACGTAAACATCAACTAAATCACCTACTTTTAGTTGTGGATTATATCGAAATTCATTAGCAGCAACGACACCTTCGGATTTGTAACCTATATTAACGATAACTTCTTTTTTGGTGATCATTACTACCGATCCCTGAAGGACCTCTTTTTCGTTGATTGAGGTAAGAGTTTTTTCGTATTGGTCAGACATTTCTGAGCGCTCAATCTTGGTGTAGCCGTCCAATTCAAGGGCTTCCCAATCAAAATCCGCTATTTCAGCAGACTCTATTTTTTTCTTTGCCATTTGGCTTTCTCCTTGTATTTTAAATATCCTGACTATTTAAAAGTGTTTATTACTGAACGTTGTGAAGGAAACGTTGCTTTCACCGTGAAAGCGGACGCAAAGTTAATGATTTTGAATGGAATAAAAAATAAATAGAACTTTATTTCACTAATTGATGATTTTCCTTTTTTTCGGGCTATTTCTTTTCATCTTTTAATTTTTCTTTTTCGATTCCTTTAAATTTTTCTCTTTATTTCTCTTTTTTTTACTTTGTAAAGCAATGATCTCTGTTCGAACACCGTATTTATCAAAAGTATATTCCTCTACTTTTTTTCCCTTTTGGTATATGGTAACATGTTTTGGGTTACCGTCGGGATAATTTTCAAGATGTTTGCCCTCGGGTAAATTTTTTGTGTAGGAAGCTTGGCTGATAATTTTCCCGAATACATCGTAGGTTTTAAACTCCCCATTTTTTAAACCCTCAGACCATTCTTCAACTCTTGCCTCTTTACCATCAGGGTAAAAAATATTCCATTTGCCGTGTTTCTGCCCATTTTTGTAAAAGAAATTCAATTCAATCCTCCCATTTTCGTCAAACATTTGGTGTGACCCGTGAAGTAAACCGTTTCGATAGTTGACCACTTTTGCACGTTTCGAATTTTCATAAAATTCTAGCTGAATTCCATCCTGCTTTCCGTTTTTGTAATTTTCCAAAGAGATGGTATCACTCTTCTCGTTGTTTTCAAATAAAATATACCTGCCATTTACAACGTTATTTGAATGTGTGATTTCACGCTCTTTCCTTCCCGTGCTATCATAAAATACTGTGCTCGTTCCGTTTAATTTGCCCAAAACAAAATTTTGAATTGATTGTGGACATCCGGAATTATAGTAGGAAGTGTCCTGCCCGTTTCTTTTTCCATCAACAATGGTTATTTTCTCCCGCAACACGCCGTTTCTGTAGCACGTTATGCATGTTCCAGAAAATAATATTGAATAATCGCGTCTTGAAAAATAGGTATTCGTTTCTTCATCAAAGGAAACGAGATCTTTACAATCCTTATATTTTTGTGGACAAATTAGTTTTTTGTTAAAACATCCCGAATTCTCCTGAGCGAAAATTGATGTAATCGTGGATAAGGTGAACAACAAACTGAAGCTTAAACTTTTCATAATTGAATCAATTTCTTACTTCCTAACCCCGTAATAAGTGTTTTATCAGTTTTTGTTTCATTTTTTCGGGAACTAATTTTGTTTGACCATTAACATTGTCATAACTTACCAACACGGATTTTGCTGCAGTCATAAGTTTATTTTTTACAAAAACTTTGTAGCACAATGTGAAACTTTTTGCACCAATATTTTCAATTTCAATGGTTATTTCGGGGCTATCGTGCAATGAAATTGGTAAAATATAGTCAATTTCGTTTCTCACCAACAGGACTCCATCGATTTGCCAATCCCAATCGTCACCTAAAATTTGTTTGAAATAGTTAATGCGTGCCGTTTCGAAATAACTGAAGTAAACTGCATTATTCACGTGACCCATAGCATCTATATCGGCGAATCGTACTTGAATTTTGGTAGGAGTTAACATATGTCGAGTTTCTCGTATTCTGAGTTTTTACTAATATATTCAGGAACAATTTTTTTCATTAAAGCGACAATATCATTGTTTTTTTGTGAATCAATTAACAAAATAAGTTGGTTAATAAGCTCGAAGGTTGTTTGATTGATCTCTCTTGTTTTTGAAATGAGAATTTTTTGATGATGCGTTGGTAACGTATTCTCGTCATTGGCCAAAACTTCTTCATATAATTTTTCACCCGGCCGCAATCCAATAAAGCTTATGTCAATATCCTTTCCTATTTCTAAATTACTTAACGAAATCATTTTTTTTGCTAAGTCAAGAATTCTTACAGGTTCTCCCATTTCAAAAACAAAAATCTCTCCACCATTCCCCATTGTACCGGCTTCTAAAACCAATTGACATGCTTCAGAAATAGTCATAAAAAAGCGTGTTATTCTTTTATCGGTTATTGTTATTGGCCCGCCATTTTTAATTTGTTTTGCGAAGAGAGGAATCACAGATCCGTTTGAGCCGAGTACATTTCCAAATCGGGTTGTAATAAACTTCGTTTTACCGGAATTATTCAAAAACTGAGTGTATATTTCAGCGATTCGCTTCGAGGCCCCCATAACATTGGTGGGGTTAACTGCTTTATCTGTAGATATGAAAACGAACTTATTTACCTCATGTTTATTCGCCAAATCAGCCAATATTTTTGTGCCAAGTATATTATTCATTACGGCCTCAGCAGGGTTTAATTCCATGATTGGTACATGTTTGTATGCTGCGGCATGAAATATTACATCAAACTTAAATGTATCGAAGAGTTTTTGCATTCGTGCCTCGTTGCAAATGTCACCAATTACAATTTCGTAATTTAGAGCGGAATTCTTTTCTCTAAGTGCACATTCGATGTCATACAGAGGGGACTCAGCTTGATCTAACAGGACAAGGAGTTTTGGCTCAAAAGATGCTATTTCGCGACATAGTCCTGCACCTATCGAGCCAGCAGAACCACTGACCAAAATAGTTTTACCTCCAAAGTCATCCTGGATTTTCTCGAAATTTAATTTTATAACCTCTCTTCCCAGTAATTCTTCTATATTAATCTGAGTAATTTGTTTGACACTAAAAGAACCGTTCGTCCAACTTCTGGCATTTGGAACTTTTTTTACCGTAACCCCTAAATCTATGCATGAATTTGCAATTTCTCTCTGACGATCAGGCCTGATTTCTTGAATAGCAATAATGCAATGTTTTACTTGATAGTTGCTTATCAATAAAGGCAGTTCTTCAAGGCTGTATACCTTCATTCCCTCTATTCTGTTGCCAACTAATTTTTTATTGTCATCGATAAAGGCAACAACAACCTCATTATTCTTGGTGTCTTGCTCAATAGTTTTTTTTGTTATCAAACCGGAAACGCCTGCACCGTAAATAACCACAGAAACTTTATTTTCCAAATTCTTAATCGATTCCATATAAGTTAGCTTGATAACGAATCGACTACCCACTAAAAACAAAAAACTTGTCAAGAATTCCATTATGAGGACAGAAGTTGGAAAAAGAAATAATTCGTCATCAAAGTTATATCGAATGTATCCACCGGTCGCGAATAAAGAGGAGGAAATGAATAGCGCGAAAAAAATTCGCTTCACATCCTCTGTAGAAGTATAACGCAACAATCCCTCATGAATTTTAAGAAAATAAAAAACTACAAACTTGACCAAGAAAAATATCCAAATTGACTTTGATAATTGATTCCATTCCCTCGTTACGGTCTCCATGTCTGCCGTCATATCAAAGCGTAAAATGTATGCACAAAACAAGGCTGCTGCCGCGATAACTAAGTCGGCAACGATGATAATCCAACGGGGAGTTCTCGATTTATATAAAACAATCGACATCTATTCTTCAACCGTAAAAGATGATAACTGAAGATCTGTCATCACACCTTGAAGGCGCTTATTTTTATCTTCTTTGAAATACTTTAATCCACTACTGGCCTTATCCAGTATATTTCCTTTAATTATTTCTCCTGGCCCAAGCACAAAGGTAAATTGATACTCCTTATTTCTGCAATTCGCACAAACCCCGTCATAATATAAATCGGCGTGAAATGAAACGGTTCTTTTTTTGGAACTAGTATTTTCGAGGCGCATAATTTCAAAAACTAACCCAAAGTCTACTGAGCCCTTTTCTTTGTTCTCATGGGGATTTGTTGATATGATGATACCATTTTTTTCAAATTTATATTGAGCGCTAACAGCACTTGATATTGGTAAAATAGCCAGAAACACCAGGGTCAGCTTCATAAGAATATATTTCAACAAATATAATTAAATTAGAAAAAAATATAGGTTAATGGCAACTGAAATAGAGAGAAAGTATCTCGTGCACAAACATCTACTGCCAAACTTAGACGTTTATAAATGCGATACTATAATTCAAGGTTATCTATCAATAAACCCTGAACTGACAGTTCGGGTGAGGATTAAAAATGATCGTGCCTACCTCACATTTAAAGGCCCAAGGCAGGGATTTTCGCGGACAGAAATTGAATTTCCTGTTGATTTAGCTGTTGCGGAAGATTTGATTTCTTCATTTCAGTTGACACTTTTGTCCAAGAAACGCTACACAATACCTTTCAAAGAAATTTTCATTGAATTAGACGTATTTGAGCAGAAATTTGAAGGCCTAATTCTAGCTGAAATAGAAATGAGAAGTGAAAAACAAGCTATTGAACTCCCCGAATGGATTGCGGAAGACGTCAGTTTAAAGGAGGAATACTACAACGTAAATTTAATAAAATCTTAAACGATTTCCTTTTTCAAATCTGTGGAAAGTAAATCATATACGAAAGATCCAATTTCTATTGAAAAATAACTGTTAAAATCGTGAATATTCTCAATTTTCGGCCAAGTATCTGAATCCTGCGAAACCGGAAAGAATTCTTGCCTACAAATTTTTTTGAAGTATTTTTCTAAAAGTTGTTCTTCTTCCCAAAATTCTTCTTCGATGAGGTAGCAGCTTGCTTCTCTGTGCGAATCGCATAAAAATAATTCCTCGTTTGTATTTTTAACCCAATCTTGAAAACGTTTTGAAGGGGTGACCGTTATAAAACCTCTATTTACTAATTTCATTTATCTCTTCTATACTGTTGTTTTGATTTATATTGTACCAAATGGTTTCTTTTTTATTGCCGACGAGAAAAAAAATAATTCTATCGGAATGGCTGAAGTAAGTTGCTAATTTTTTGAATTGAATTTCGTTTAACTTTTGTTTAGCGTTGAAGATTTGAAAATTTTTTTCTGTAAGGATAAATATATTGTGATAAGCTCCAAAAGATCTTTTGTCGCCGACAATTCTATGCTTTTCTTCATCTATCCAATTGTAAAATGCGTTTTTTGATTGGATAGAATCTTTAAAAAAATGTACCTCGTGATTTATGAGAAATTTCTTATTTATCGAAACCTTTATTTCGAGAGAACTATCTAGCGCAAAACGATCCAGAAATTTTTTGGAACGCGCAACAGAAATTACCTGACCGATTAATTTTATTGAATCTGAAGCCATGTACTTTCGATATGCACTTGAATCAAAAAATTCTTTCGATTCAATTTTTTTTGTTGTTCGTTCAATTTCCTTTGGTTCTGAGAAAAGCGTCTGGCCTTCAAGCACCTCCTGATCTTTATTACCCGAACATGAAAAATAAAAACAAACAAGAAATAGTAAGGCAACTGAACGCATTATTCAAATTTAGCTTTTTTGAGATGGTTTGACTACATGAAATAACTTTTATTAGTAGTTTTACAAAAAAAAATCTATGAAATACTTTTATCTATTTGCCTTAGCCTTAATTTCCATATCATGCGGTGTAAAAGTTCCGTATACTACTCAACTCCGGGATGAATTCGGATTAGATACGGAGGAGAAAATGGGAAGAGTTCAGTTTTTTGTGTCGGGTACAATTTACCTTGACGAAGAAAAAAGAAATGAAAGTCAGAATACAACTCAAAACGGAACATTGATTTCAAGTTCTTCATCCAAGAAAGAAAGCGTAATAATACCTATCAATACCAAATGTATTTTTGAGGGCTTCGGAAGTAAAGGGGAATTACTTGTACGTTTTGAAACTGGAGATGGAAAGGTTATTCCCTTTGCAACAAGAGAAGGTGGAGCTGCTACTGGTAAAAGATTTTTTTTCTCACCTGAAACCAATAACTCAGGATCATTCATGAAGTACGGTAGCGGTCAATATAAGGTGCGAACCGCCGTGACAACTGATGCAAGAAATGTGCATTTGCTTGTTGTGAAAAGAAGATTAGACCGTAGTAAACGAAAAGAACGCGTAGTAAAAGGAATGAAAGTTTAGTGGATGACAAAATCCTTATTTTTTAGCCTTTTAACTTCCTTTGTTATATTTTCTTGTGACAGGTTTGATGCAGACAAGGAGATATGTACAACCTGCAAACCTGGCAGTGAACCTGTTCGTAAGGTGCTTTTCGTAGGTTGGGATGGTGTGAGAAGCGATGCGTTGAAAAATGCTTCGACCCCTAATTTAGATTCACTTATTCTTTCTGGAATCGTAAGTTATAATTGTGATAGAGGTGAATTTACCGTTAGCGTTCCAGGATGGTCAACAATTTTACATGGTGTATGGCCAAATAAACACAATTTGTCTGAGAATTCTTTTCGAAAAAATAAATACGAAGACTACCCGGATTTGATTTCTTTAGCAAAGCAATTTAAACCAAATTTAAGTGCCACCGTACTAACGAATTGGGATGATTTTTTAAGAATAACCAGCAATGAAGACTATTCCCAAAGATACGATAACGATGAGCAAGTTACAGATGCTGCTGTTCAACTTTTAGATGAATGTACGCCGGATATCATGATTCTTCATCTCGATTATCCCGATTACATTGGACATCGATTGGGTTTTTCATCTTCAGGAATGGAGTATAGAGGAGCTATTGAAGTGTCGGATTTTTACCTTGGAAGGGTTATGGAAAAAATATATGCTCGTGAGATGAACTACAATGAGGAATGGATGGTTGTTGTTACGACGGATCATGGAGGAGAAGGTACAGGACATGGAGGTCAAGATAATTTAGAACAAACAAGAAAAGTATGGTCAGTAATAAGAACACCAGGAGCTACAAACCATGAATTGACTCAAATGAATAGCGTAGATTTGTTGCCAACAATGCTAAAATGGTTGGGCATTACCGGTATTACAAACCTCGATGGGGTTTCCTTGAATTGATAAAATGGAAGAAATAAAAATCAACACAAGATCGATTCAATTCAATAGAGAAGGATTCGATGATGTTGAACTATTGGATATATATAAGCGTTTGTTGAAACCTCGCATGATCGAGGAGAAGATGCTGATTTTATTGCGTCAGGGAAAAATAACAAAATGGTTTTCGGGTTGGGGTCAAGAGGGAATTTCTGTGGGATGTGCGTATGCAATGAATGAAAATGAATATATTCTTCCCATGCACCGTAATTTGGGTGTTTTCACAACTCGTAATATCGAATTGAAAAATCTATTTGCACAATTTCAGGGTAAATCTGCTGGATTTACCAAAGGACGAGACCGTTCGTTTCATTTTGGTACACAACGCCACAAATTAGTGGGTATGATTTCGCATTTAGGACCTCAACTTGGAATCGCTGATGGAATCGCACTTGGCAATGTATTAAAAGGAAATGGTCAATCCACAATTGTATTTACGGGTGATGGTGGTGCTTCAGAGGGAGACTTTCACGAATCTTTGAATGTCGCCGCTGTTTGGGATTTACCAGTGATTTTTTGTGTTGAAAATAATTGTTGGGGATTATCCACTCCATCTGTTGAACAATTTCGATGTAAGCAATTTATTGATAAGGGAATTGGGTATGGAATGAAAGCTATTCAAGTGGATGGCAATAATATTTTAGAGGTGATCCGCACCGTTCGTTCCATCAACGAAGAAATAAGAAAAGAACCAAAACCTTACCTCCTCGAGTTAATGACTTTCCGCATGAGAGGGCATGAGGAATCATCTGGTACAAAGTATTATCCAGAGGGGCTTCAAGAAGAATGGGCAAGTAAAGATCCAGTGGTAAATTTTGAGCTTTTCCTGAAGGAAATTGGTGTTTTGAACGATGAACAAGAACAAGAGATAAAAGAAGATTTTAAGTCCGAATTACAAAATGGATTTGATCAAGCCAATGCTGAGCCTGCAATTATCGCAAGTGAAAATCAAGAAATCGAAAATGTTTACGCACCTCATGAGCAGGTAATAGTGCGTGCTGAAGGAAATAAAACTGAAAGGAGATTTATTGATGCCATTCAAGATGCATTGATTCAATCAATGGAACGTTATCCGGAATTAGTACTGATGGGGCAGGACATCGCAGAATATGGTGGAGCATTTAAAGTCACAGAAGGCCTCATTGAGAAATTTGGAAAAGGGAGAGTAAGAAACACACCGCTTTGCGAATCTGCAATCATTGGGGCTGGACTTGGTCTTTCCATCAATGGCATGAAGGCGATGGTAGAAATGCAATTTGCGGATTTTGTCACGTGCGGCTTCAATCAGATTGTGAATAACCTTGCAAAAATTCATTGGCGATGGGGACAGAATGCAGACGTTGTGGTAAGAATGCCAACCGGTGCCGGAACTGCAGCTGGTCCATTTCATTCACAAAGTAACGAAGCTTGGTTTGTACATACTCCCGGATTAAAAGTAGTGTATCCATCAAATCCTTACGATGCGAAAGGATTACTAAATGCTTCCTTTGAAGACCCCAATCCGGTAATTTACTTCGAACATAAGTTTCTCTACCGAAGCCTTAAGCAAGAAATTCCTGATGCGTATTACACGTTGGAAATTGGAAAAGCAGCTACTGTAACATCTGGAACAGATTTAACAATCATAACCTACGGAATGGGTGTGCATTGGGCAACAGAGGCAATGAATGAATATCCAAATTTGACCGCTGAAATTCTAGACCTTAGAACATTGTTGCCTTTAGATAAGGAAGCCATCTTTAATGCAGTTAAAAAAACAGGTAAGGTCATTGTTTTACACGAGGATTGTATGACTGGAGGAATCGGTGGAGAGTTGGTGGCACTTATTGCCGAAAATTGTTTTGAAAATATGGATGCACCTATTCTTCGCGTAGCGTCCTTAGATACTCCTGTTCCATTTGCAGTAAATCTTGAAGAACAATTTTTACCTCAGGAAAGACTAAATGAAGCCATTAAGAAACTTTCCCTTTTTTAAAAAGGCACAAACCTTAATAGAGCAATGCCTTCTTCTGAATTTACTTCTAAGATTTGGGCTACTAGTGCTTGCTTTACTTGTTTTTCGGGTAGTTTTTTTATTGAAGAACAACATTTTTTTTTCAGAAATTAGCTTCCAAGATTATTGTGTCGGAACTTGGTTTGACCTTGTTACAATTGCTCTTTATTTTCTACCTTACTTGAGTCTGTCTCTATTGCCGCTTCCTGAAGTACTCGAGAAAATTCGGCATTGGATATTGACAATAGTTTTTTCATTAACAACCTTTTTGGTTTATTTTTTCAATGCTTGGGATATTGCATATTTCTCTTACACAAGAAAAAGAGTTTCTTATGATTATTTTAAATTCATGATATCAGAAAACAATGCCGGAAGTCTTGCGGGTGAATTCCTTTCCGAATTTTGGTGGCTATTGTTGTTTTTTATTTTAGTGCTTGGTGCTACCATTTTTATATACACACTGCTTCCTCGACCCGTAGTGTCTCATAAGAATTGGAAAAATTACGCTAATTTAATTTTGGGTGTTTCAATTTTTGTTGTTATTGGTCGCGGTGGATTTCAATTAAAACCTATCGGGGTATTAGAGGCCACAAATTACACTTCCCTTGAAAATGCTCCTGCCGTGTTAAATTCAGCTTTCACCATAATTAAAACGTTCAATAATCAAGGTGTAGAAAAGAAAAATTACTTTTCCGTTGAAGAAGCAAACCAACTATTTTCTCCTATTCAAAATGCGAAACCGTTAAATCTTCTTGATGGCAAACCAAACGTTGTAGTCATAATTTTTGAAAGTTTTGGTTCCATGTATGTGGGCCCTGAAAATAAAGAAAGTTACACGCCTTTCTTAGACTCGATTCTGTCAAAAGGAATGTATTTTAATTACGGAATCTCTAATTCAAAAACTTCCATGGATGCACTTCCAGCTGTTGTGTCTTCTATACCTTCATGGATGGACGAATCCTTTATTTTATCATCCTACAGCATGAATCAATTTGAAGGCTTACCAAAGATTTTAGCACGGGACGGATATAGTTCTGCATTTTTTCACGGCGCCAACAATGGATCAATGCGTTTTGACGCATTTTCAAATGCTGCAGGTTTTTCCAATTATTTTGGTAGGAATGAATACAACAATGAAGCGCATTTTGACGGAAATTGGGGAATTTCAGATCATTATTTTATGAGTTGGAGCATTGACAGAATGAACGAGTTAAAATCGCCGTTTGTTGCCTCGATTTTTACCATTTCGTCTCATCATCCTTTTATTGTTCCCGAAGGTTATAAAGAAAAAGTTAAAGAAGGTCCAGATCCTATTTGTCGGACAATCTCCTATGTCGATTTGGCATTAAAAGAATTTTGGGATAAAGTTTCAAAAAAAGACTGGTTTTCCAATACACTTTTTGTTTTCGTAGCAGATCATGTAGGACCTACTCAACGTTCGGATAGAACAACAATAGAGTGGTCACATCGGATCCCCATTGGTTTCTATCATGCCTCTGGAAAACTTCCAAAAGTTCCTGTAAATCATGCTTTTCAGCAACTTGATATTTTACCGACTATTTTGGATTTGGTAAATTCGAATCAATCTTATTTTGCCATGGGAACATCTTATTTTCAACA
>VGMK01000044.1 GCA_016866375.1 Bacteroidota bacterium | reverse complement strand
CTCAAGAGCCAGTTTCGGGAAATTTATTCACAAGTGAAACGGATTTCTTTTCTTTTGGAAAAGTACATGTTTTTGATGCAAATAATAATGAATTGAGCAATTTCAATGTGGGAATTTCACCGGGAACCATTGTTTTTGATGTGAGACCCGAAACTTCAAATCTTAATGAATTAGCCTCTAACATTACAGTATTTCCAAATCCAACCACTGACTTTTTGAATGTCAATATTGAAGGAACAAAGCAAATCTCAGATTTGAATGGAAAGGTATTATTAGTTTCCGATTCGAATACGATTGATGTACAGAAATTAACTCAGGGTATTTACTTGATTGAACTGAATGGGCTGACTTCCAAATTTCAGAAGAATTAACTGAATTTTTTTTCGCGGATAATGCCAACGGTTGATCTGAAAGGTCAACCGTTTTTTATTCACTAAAAACCGTCGTTCCCTCCGAACAATTTTGACAAATATCAATTTGGGTTCTGCTTGAAAACACACTTTTTCGAAAGCTTCGATAGCGAGGGCCCTTCCAAATTTGACCAAACTCATTTTCCTTCAAATCTCCCAAAACGTGTTGCGCATCTTTGTCAAAACAACACGGTACGACCAGACCGTCCCAAGTGAAAACAGATCCTGACCACATTTTCCAACAATGATTTCCTTGTTCTCCTTTTAGTTGGTATTCACCATTTTTCCCTAATATATATCGTGAATACTCATTGTTTTCAGGCATTAAAGGATTTCCGTTCTTGTAGTCGTACAATTGTGCCGTTTTGATTCGCACTTCGTCGATGGATAATTCCTTTGCTAAGGAAAATACAGCAGGAATTTCATGTTCATTTGGCTGAACAACTAAAAATTGAAAAACTAAATGTGGTGTTTTTGATCCTAAATCTTTTTTAGCTTCTACCAAAAATGTACTTCCCTCAATTACTTTTGTGAGTTGACCATTCACCCTGTATTGCGCATAGGTTTCTTGCGTTAATCCATCAATAGATATGATCAACCTATCCAAACCTGAAGCTACAATTTCCTTAGCTTTTTCTTTGGAAATAAAGTGAGCGTTTGTAGAAGTTGATGTGTAAATTTTACTCTTTTTCCCTTCTCTAATAAGGGTTAAAAATTCTGGATGCAAAAAAGGTTCACCTTGAAAGTAGTAATTGATATAAAACACATGAGATTTCACCTGACTGAGCATTGTTTTATGAAAGTCCAACTGCAATTTACCCGTATTTCTTGTAAACTGTTTTAAACCACTAGGGCACTCAGGACAAGCGAGATTGCAAGCCGTAGTCGGCTCAATACTCAGTGACATAGGTTTTCCCAAGTGAATAACCTTACCCAATATTCGTGTCAACATAAAACTAATGTATAGTTGTAACACATTGAAAACCCGATAAGGTGTAAGGTATTTCAAGATCGAGTAATCTGCTTTTTTCATTGAGTTAAACAAAGATACGTGCAAATAAAGAAAAGAGTATCAGAATGAAACGGGTATTGTTTTCAACATTTGAATTCCATCACACATTATTCTTTTATATTTGTTTATCAATTTTTATAAGGATGCAAATCATTCTCGATCATTCCCAGATTCATCAAAAAATCACGCGTCTCGGTCACCAAATTTTAGAAAATTGCTTTCAAGAAAAGAAAATATTTATTGGAGGCATTTCCGGAAATGGTATTTTTTTGGCAAAAAAACTCAGTGAGGTGATAAAAAGCAACGGTGACGTTGAAGTCAAACTATTTGAAATTACTGTGAATAAAGACGAACCATGGAGCCAAGAAATCAAACTATCAATACCGCAAGCAGATTTAAAAAAAGGATATATTGTACTTGTGGATGACGTTGTGAACTCAGGAAAAACGATGCAATATGCGTTAATGAAATTTTTGGAGCAAGCTACGAAAGCTATAAAAACAGTTGCTTTGGTAGACCGGCAGCATCGTAGGTTTCCCATCAAAACAGATTATGTTGGCCTAGGACTTTCTACCACACTCAAAGACCGTGTGGAAGTTGAATTATCAGATAAACAATCAAAAGCGTACCTCGTATGAACCGCGAAACGGAAAAAAGTTCGCGTTACAACGACTTGGAAAAAATGTCCACCCATGAGCTACTGATAAATATAAATCGCGAGGATCAATCGGTAAGTCATGCTATTTTCACCGAAATTCCAAAGATAAAGTCCTTTGTTGACGCTGCCTTCGAAAAAATGCAAGCTGGAGGAAGATTGTTTTATTTGGGTGCAGGCACAAGTGGTAGACTTGGTATAGTAGACGCCAGCGAGTGTCCTCCAACGTTTGGTGTTCCGCATGGTATGGTCGTAGGATTAATTGCCGGAGGCGATGCTGCGATTCGAAAAGCCGTAGAATTTGCGGAAGACGATCCGGCGCAGGGATGGAAAGATTTGGAAGAATTCAACATAGATAAAAATGATTGCATCGTAGGTATTGCTGCCTCAGGCACAACACCATATGTAATTGGCGCCATTGATGAAGCAAACCGACGAGGGCTAATCACAGGAGGAATCACTTGTAATCCGGGATCACCACTTGCCGAGCTTGCTCAATTCCCAATGGTTCCGGTTGTAGGCCCTGAATTTGTAACAGGAAGCACCCGAATGAAATCTGGTACCGCACAAAAACTTGTATTGAATATGATTTCTACTTCGCTGATGATTAAATTAGGGCGTGTAAAAGGAAATAAAATGGTCGATATGCAACTCAGCAATAATAAACTTGTAGACCGAGGTACGCGTATGGTAGCAGAGGAGTTAGGAATAGATTACGACACTTCGGAGCAATTGCTCAAAGAAAATGGATCTGTTCGAAAGGCTATTGAATCCTTTAAATCAACTAATAAATGAGTACTTTTAACCCGAATGGGGTAGGAATAGCTAACGGAAATATTTTTGGATTTCCTGGTAACGAGCAGCAAGCAGATATCGTTATCGTACCCATCCCTTGGGATGCTACGGCAAGTTATGGAAAAGGAACTGCTCAAGGCCCGCGCTCAATTTTAGAGGCTTCCACCCAATTGGATTTTTTCCACCCAAATCTGACTTCATCATACAATACAAAAGTTTTCATGACCCCTATATCTGAGGAGTGGGAAAAAATAAATTCACTTTTGTCTGAGAAGGGGAAACAATACATTCAATGTATCGAAATAGAAGGAGAAGATATTGCTATTTCAAAATATGGTGAAACCTTGATCGAAATAAATGAAGCACATCGAGCTTTAAAAGGAAACTTAAAAGAAAAATGTGGAGAACTATTAACGCAAGGTAAATTAGTTGGCGTGCTGGGCGGAGAGCATTCGACTCCACTTGGTTTAATAGAAGCATTAAATAATCAGTACCAAGAATTCGGGATATTACAGATTGACGCGCATGCGGACCTACGTGACGCCTACGAGGGCTTTGAGCAATCGCATGCCAGTATTATGCACAACGTATTGGCAAACTGTAAAAATGTATCAAAACTAGTGCAAGTTGGTATTCGTGATGTTTCAGAAAAAGAAGTACAACGCACCAAAGATGACCAGCGGATTGTCGCATTCTTTGATTGGGACCTTAAAAATCAATCCTATATTGGTAAAACATGGAATGAACAAGTGCAAGATATAATTAACGAATTACCTCAACAGGTATACATCTCGTTTGACATTGATGGCCTAAAGCCAGAGCTTTGCCCGAATACCGGAACGCCAGTTGCTGGTGGTTTTGAACTTCAAGAAATCCGTTACCTATTCTTTCAATTGATTGAGGCAGGAAAAAAAATAATTGGTTTCGATTTAAACGAGGTGTCACCGGGAGAGAAAGGTGACTGGGACGCTAATGTAGGAGCACGCGCTTTATGGGAACTAGTTTGTGTTAGCGAAAAGAGTAGAAGAATAAATGCTTAGTCGAAGTTTAAAATTCTTAAGAAATTATCACCTCTGGATTTCCGGAGCGATATTTTCATTACTCACTTTTTATTTTTTATACAAAATTACAGGTTTTTGGTTGTTTCCATTCTTGGACTATTTCATCATGACGAGTGGAAGCGTGTTATTATTTCTTTTAACCTTATTAACTCAAAAAAAACCAAAATGGGTGATGATTTTCTATTATGTGCTTTGCGCGAGCAGTGTCATTTTAAATGGGTTTATTACGCGTTCTGCTGAAAATTTCACGGCCTTTAACGAACTTATATTTTTACCAATTTTTGGCTATTTAGTTATTCTACTCATTCATTTTATTTCAAGAAAAACCAGAAGTTACAGGAACTATTTACACGTGCTACTCGGCTTATTATTACTATTTTGGGTGTTGAACTTTTTCATTTCATCCTTGATTATTCAACTTCCATTTTACTGCTTACTTTTCGGTTTTGTTGTTGTTTTTGTGAAAGCGAAAGATACCCTAGCGAATGAAGGATCCGTATCCAACGATGCGTAGCTTCCAATAGTTGGATTGTTCAATTAAAATAAGCTGAATTCCTTTAGAACTACTGGCATGAATCATTGCTTTTTCAGCGCCGGGTTTATTTACCAGAATTCCAACATGATTCACTTCCCCTCCATTTGAAAAAAAGACAAAATCCCCCATGTGAGCATCCTCTTCGTTGATTTTTTTTGAAGATGCAAATTGGTCTGCTGCCCTCCTCGGAAGGGTGATATTGAATTTATTCAATACAAATGAAGTATAACCACTACAATCAAATCCAGAAGGATCATTACCCCCAAATGCATAAGGCACGCCTAAATAGTCATCCGCAAACTGGGCGATTTCCTTCCTTTTTTCAGACTCCATTCCAGTCCAAACAAAATCGACAATTACTTGATGGCTTGGGACATCAAAATCCATATCCAAATCCTGAAAAAAAAGACTCATTCGATTTTTGATTTGCTTAAATTCCAATTCTCTTTTTTGACGTTTTAAATCTGCAAGCCAAGTGTCCAGCGATAGTTTTAATTCGCGAATTTCAGTTGCATGAGAAATTAATATTTTCTTTCCTTCGGCATCTTGTTTTAATACCATTAGTTGATCAAAGGAGTTATCTATTGCACGGGGTCTTTTTCTTCTCCAAAATTCATTTTGCACCAATTGCAGAGAGGAGATTGATTTATAATAAATTGGGAGTTTTGAAAAATCGTACTCCGGATTATCCAGAAGACGCAACGATTTACGGAGTACGAGAGCATAATGACCCTGATCGTAAAGCTGCTCTAATTTATCAAATTTAGGATGTTGTGCAGCAACGAAAAGTGGGCGAAAAAAAAAACAAACCAGGATGAAAAATAAAGTTTTTCTAATTTGAATATTTCGTCCCATTTTCATAAACAATTGCCGATTTATTGGGCAGTAGAGTAAGCACCTTATTTCCAAAAATCATATATTCCGAATCAAGTTGATTGGTGATATTTACTACCTTGCCGTCAACGAATGCATCCACACCGCCGAGAATATTTCGGAAGGCTAAAATATTATTTTTGAGCTGAAAATCTTGGGGACTGTAGTTTGCGACTTCAGTTTTAACTCCGTCGGAGTATGCAAAGAAGTATGAATTTTCCACCCATGTCACGAGATCGTCTTTTGCCATCCATTTAGTAGCACCGAAATTACTAAGTGGAGTTTTTACACCTTTTCTGTAGTGCCATAAATTACCGTTGATGTCCTCGTAAGCCACAAATCCTCTCGCTGCCATGAATTTTTGAACAGGTAAAGATTCTATGTCTTTCATTTCACCGTCTTCAAAAACTACAAATGATTGAGTGAAAGGATCATTAAAACAAAAAACATCGCAACCGACACTGAACGTAATTTGACCTCTCCCATCGGTTCCGGGAAAACCTTTGAATTCTTGATTGAATAAACCTATTTCATAGTTTCTTCCTTTCCAAAAAACATTGTATGTCTGACTGGCATCTTTGTAAATAACTAAATTATCCCCAATGAACTCAGGCATTTCCAATTTGTCAAAAATATTTGCAAGCATGATGCTTTGTTTGTTCCAAAATACGTTTGTTGAGCGCGTGCGCCCATCAAGAAATACCACTAACGAATCTTTGACAGCATATTCAGAAGCAAAACTCGTTAAATTAAAATTTTTTCCATCTACCCAAGCTTTTAACCCCCCCGCGATCATGTAGGCCAAAATATGATCAGAAACTTCATAAGTAGCATTCAACAGAGTAATATCACGTCTTTCTTTTCCATCATAAAGCCTTAAATTACCCCGAAGGTCCAGGTAAGCAGCGAGTTCATCTCCTGTTTTCAAATTGGATATTGGCTGAATTTCTATTTGCCTGAAAAAACCATTTTCGTAACTTGATAAAAAATTATTAAAATCCATAAAAGGAACAATTCCCTGCGCAAGACTATTTAGGTAAAATCCCAGAAAGACGAGTGCTATTTTTATTTTCATTGAATTCAAAGGTAACCAATTTTTAGACCAAAAGGGAAAGTAGTGTATTAACGCAGGTTGATCCGCTTTATTTGCAATTTTTAGCTTATTTTAGCCATCCAAATTAAATTTATGAGAAAATCAGTATTATTTGGAATGGCATTATCAGTTTCGGCATGGTCAACTGCACAACAAAAAATCAAATATGTTGAGTATGATTTACCGAATGGGATACATGTCATTCTGCATGAAGAGCACGCTACGCCAATTGTAGCTGTCTCAGTTTTGTATCACGTGGGATCAAAAAATGAAATTCCAGAAAGAACGGGATTTGCGCACTTTTTTGAACACCTCTTATTTGAAGGCTCCGCAAATATTGGCAGAGGAGAATACAGTGAATTAGTAGAAAAAAATGGTGGAACTTTGAACGCGAACACTTCACAAGACAGAACTTACTACTACGAGATTTTACCATCCAATCAATTGGAACTCGGTTTATGGCTAGAAAGTGAGCGAATGCTTCACGCGAAAGTTGACATTAAAGGTATCGAAACACAGCGAAGTGTAGTTAAAGAGGAAAAAAGACAACGTGTCGACAATCAGCCATACGGTTCCTTTTTCACTGAGATGTTCAAACGCGTTTTCCCATCACACCCATACAATTGGGCACCAATTGGAAGCATGGAGCATTTGGATGCAGCGCAGGAAGAGGATTATGTGAATTTCTACAAGAATTATTATGTGCCGAGTAATGCCACATTATCAATAGCGGGAGATTTAAATATCGAGCAAACAAAAAAATGGATAGATAAATATTTCGCCTCCATGCCGAAAGGTGAGGCTATTAATTTGTATCGAGATTTTATCAATTTAGAAGAGGAACCCTTCGTTAAAAAATACGGTGTCTCGAAAACAAAATTCAATGCCAAAGACTTTTTGAAATCGTCTGATCCGGAGGCTAAAAAATTAATTGCTAATTACACGGCAAAACAAATTGTAATCAAGCGAACCACAAAAGATAATTCTGTTTTAGAAGGCGTAACGAAAGATATAATCGAGGATAATATTGAATTACCCGGTATTTTCATGGGGTATAAATTTCCAGAACAAACACACCCGGACACTTATGCATTAGAAATGATGAATGAAGTACTTTCTGGTGGAAGTAGCTCCCGAATCAATAAAACAATTGTTGAGAAGAAAAGAATGGCATCTTTTGCTTTTTCATTTAATTATGGGTTGGAAGATGCTGGAATTGGAATCTTTGCTGCTATTGCATCGAAGGACGTTTCCTTGGATGACATACAAAAAGAATTCGATGGTCAAATTGAAACAATCAAAAAGGAATTAGTTTCTGAGGAAGAATTTCAAAAAATAAGAAACAAATTTGAAAACAATCTTGTGACAGCGAATGCAAGTATTGCGGGAATAGCTGAAAATTTAGCTGATAACCATGTGTATTTTGGAAATGCAAACCGCGTCAATTCTCTAATGTATAATTACATGAAAGTCACCAGAGAAGATATCCAACGTGTTGCTAACAAATACCTTACGCAAGAAGCTCGCGTCATACTTCATTATGTACCTAAAGCGAAATAAAACGAAATAGTATGAAAAATATAGTTATCATTAGTGCTTGTTTCCTTACTGCGACAACTTTTAGTCAAGTTGACCGATCTGTTCGTCCTGCACCTGCTCAAGCAAAAAAAATAGAAATTAAAGACTCAGAAGTTTTTACCACTGCAAATGGAATTACGGTGATATTATCGGAAAATCACAAACTTCCAAGGGTATCATTTGATTTAAGCATAGGCTCAGATCCTAGAAATGAAGGAGACAAAGCTGGCCTTTCTGATATGGCTGGTTCTTTAATTATGTCCGGAACTACAAACCGATCAAAAGACCAATTGGATAAGGAAATTGATTTCATCGGTGCTTCGCTATCAGCAGATAAAAACTCCATTTCGATGTCCTGTTTGACAAAACACATGGACAAAGGATTAAGTCTTTTGAACGATGTCCTGATGAATGCGAATTTTCCTGAAAGTGAATTTGATCGTATCCGCAAGCAAAATGAGGACGGATTGTTAGCTGCAAAATCAGATGCCGGAACAATGGCTCAGAATGCAACGGTAAAAGTTAATTTTCCAGGTCATCCGTTCAGTGATGTAATGAATGAAACAACTTTAAAGAACATTACCCGCCAGGATGTAATTAATTACTACAAATCAAACTTTACTCCAGATGGAGCATATTTAGTAGTGGTGGGCGATATTACAAGAATGCAAACAGAGGAGATGGTTGCTAAATATTTTGGAGAATGGAAAGGTGGTAATAAATACGTCGCATCCTTACCTGAAGCAACGCAACCCAAAGGAAATCAAGTAACGTTTGTTAAAAAGCGTGGTGCTGTTCAAAGTGTCGTTTACATTACTTTTCCAATCAAAATGAAAACAGGAGATGTGAATCAATTGCCTTCAACTGTTCTCAATGGCATTCTCGGAGGCGGTGGATTTGGTACGCGATTAATGCAAAACCTTCGCGAGGATAAGGCATATACCTATGGTTGTTATTCTGCGATGAATATTACAGAAAATGGATCATGGATGTCGGCAGGTGGTAATTTTAGAAATGCTGTAACTGATTCAGCCATTACACAGATCCTCAAAGAACTTGAGTTAATAACGACAGAAGTGGTAAAAGACGACGAAATAAATCTAACGAAATCATCTCAAGCTGGAGGATTTGCTCGCTCGTTAGAGAGTCCTTCAACTATCGCACGTTTTGCTTTAAATACTATCAAATATAAATTACCCAAAGACTACTACCAAAATTATTTGCAGCGATTAGAGGGCGTAAATAAATACGATATTCTGAATATGGCTAAATCCTATTTCACCTCAAAAAATTGCAACATAATTGTAGTTGGAAATGAGGAAATTTTAGATAAACTAAAAAAGTTCGATAGTGATGGAAAAGTTACAATTTTGGACGAATTCGGAAATCCCTTTAAAGATATGGCTAAGGCCGACATTACAAAAGAGCAACTTATCACGAATTATCTTTTGGCCGTTACGAAATCAAGCTCAATGAAAGAGTTAACTAAGAAATTGAAAAAAGTAAAATCAGTTGAACGTGTTTCTGAAATGTCGGGAGCACAAATGCCTATGACCGTAAAATTTTTCAATTATTATCTTGCTCCTGCAACAGAGGCAACAGCCTTAGAGTTTCAAGGCAACAAGATGCCATTAAGCTATTTTGACGGAAAATCAGGATATACAAGTGCTCCAATGGCAGGAAAAAAAGATATGACTGCAGAAGAAGTTGCTAAAAAGCAAAAAGAAGCAGGTTTATTTCAGGAATTGAATTATGCAACTAACAACACAAATTACTCACTTGAAGGTATTCAAAATGAAAACGATACCGAATATTATGTAGTTAAGATTGTGGACGGTGAAACCGAAAGTTACGACTATTTTAATCGAAAAACCTTTTTAAAAGAAAAGAGTTTAACCATTACCAAAGAAGGTGAGAAAACAAATGAATCAACTCAGATTTTTGGTGATTATAAAGAAGTAAAGGGCCTACTATTTCCGCACAGTATGTCCATGAATATGGGACCAATGATTTTGTCGGGTCAAGTGGTGAAAATAGAAGTGAACGGAAAACCGGATATGAAATTATTTAAAAAGTAAAATGATAAACAAGAAAAAGGTATTTATTTTTCTAGTTTGTTCTATCGCTTTTCATTCACTCGGTAAAACGCGCTTTGTACGTGTGGTATTTAGTGGAGATGCATCAACAACGGCAACTATCATTTGGGATCAAAAAAGAGGTCAATTTATGGGTTTATATTTAGACACTGTTGAACCAAGTAAAAATAGATACCGTCAAGAATTGCTTTTAACCTCGAGAAATAACTGGAAAGGAATGAATAACTGTTTGGTCGAATTAAAAAATCTAAAACCAAACACACGGTATTATTTTACAATAAAGGATACCGAGGGTTTTGGAAGAACCTATTATTTTTCTACAGTACCCGATTCTCCAGAAGAACGTATTTCATTTATTGCAGGTGGGGACTCACGAGACGAAAGAACCATTCGCCTGCAGGCAAACAAGTTAGTGGCAAAATTAAAAGCTCATACCGTGCTGTTCAACGGTGATTTTATTGGATTGGATTTGGATTATCAATGGATAGACTGGTTTGAAGATTGGGAATCTACAATCGACATTGATGGACGAATTACACCCCTTGTTGTTTCGCGTGGGAATCACGAAAAAACCAATAAAGTTCTCGTAAAATTATTCAATGTTCCTCATCCCAAATTATACTACAGTACCACTTTTGGGGGAAATTTAATAAACGTTATTTCATTGAACTCTGAAATATTGAAAATTGGTGGTCAAAAGGTTTTTCTGCAAAAGTCACTCGAGGATCACAAAAATTATTTTTGGCAGTTACCCCAATACCACCGTCCAATTCGCGCTCATGTAAGCTTTAAAAAAGAAATGCAAACACAATATAGAAACTTCGTTCCCTTATTTGAAAAATTCCCTAATGTTCGCCTTTGTCTAGAAAATGATTCACATACCACGAAAATAACGTGGCCCATTCTCAGTTCGCAAGATAAAGATGCAGACGAGGGATTTAAGCGAAATGACGAAAAAGGTATTGTATATGCAGGGGAAGGATGCTGGGGAGCTCCTCTTCGCGAGGCCGATGATTGTAAATCCTGGACAAGAGATGCAGGAAAAGTCAATCAATTTAATTGGATTTTTATTTCGAAAGATAAAATCGAACTTCGGACAGTGAAGTATGAAAATGTTGACAAAATTAATCCGCTTTCTGAATCCACCCGATTTATGATTCCAGAGTCCTTAGATCTGTTTGGTCCAAAAAACGGAACTCTTGTGGAGATTTATCCGAGAAAAGATAAATAATTTTTTGTTGTTGATAAAAGTTTGAAGCAAGCTAAAATCTTATTGATTATCTTTGATTTATGGCAGAATTTGTAGTTTCAGCGCGTAAATACAGACCACAAACGTTTGATACCGTTGTTGGTCAAAAGACCATTACAGGAACTCTGAAGAATGCAATCAAAAATGACCTCTTGGCACAAGCTTTTTTATTCTGTGGCCCAAGAGGGGTAGGAAAAACTACAACTGCACGAATTCTCGCAAAAACGATAAACTGCTTTAACAGAACGGAAAATATCGAGGCCTGTGATCAATGCGATTCCTGCCTGTCATTTAATTCAGGCGCATCGTTAAATGTTTATGAATTGGATGCAGCTTCGAATAATTCGGTGGATGATATTCGAAATTTAATTGAACAAGTCAGGGTAGCACCTCAGCTCGGAAGCCACAAGGTTTACATCATTGATGAGGTGCACATGTTGTCGCCAAGCGCCTTCAATGCATTTTTAAAAACACTCGAAGAACCGCCTAAACATGCGATTTTTATTCTGGCTACCACAGAAAAACATAAAATTATCCCGACGATACTGTCGCGTTGCCAGATATTCGATTTTAACCGAATTAAAGTACAAGATATCGCTGAACACCTGGCATTGATTGCTTCGAGGGAGGGGGTTTCTGCTGACCCAGAGGCTTTGCATTTAATTGCCATGAAAGCGGATGGTGCACTTCGCGATGCACTCAGTATTTTTGACCAAATGGTTACGTTCAGCGGAAATAATCTAACCTATAAAAGCACTTCAGAGAACTTAAATATTCTTGATTATGAATATTACTTCAAGATTGTTGAGGCAGCTGAGAAAGAGGATATTCCCAACGCCTTGCTCATTCTACACGACATTTATGATAAAGGATTTGATGGACATAATTTTGCCATTGGATTAGCAGATCACTATAGAAATTTATTAGTTTGTAAAGATGTAAGAACAACCTCATTATTGGAAGTTCCTGAAACCATTCAACGCAAATTTGAAGAACAGGCGAAGCGCATAGAAAGTATTGTTATTCTAAAAGCACTGAATGTGTTGAGCAATACTGATGTACAATACAGATCCTCAAAAAATACAAGGTTGCTCTTGGAAGTATCGCTCATGCAGCTCTGTTCGTTAAAACAAGAGCACGAAAAAAAAAATGCCTAACCGCCCAAATTGATATTTTACCGTCACC
>VGMK01000043.1 GCA_016866375.1 Bacteroidota bacterium | reverse complement strand
ATGAACTAAATAAGCAATTTTTTTCCTTACTGCTTGTGAAAAAATTTCAACCCTTAAAAGGTTCAATAACCGCAGGGGGATCAGCTGCCATCGACGTCCTTGAAACACAGATGAACGAAATTCTCGGCAAGTTGAGTGGTAAATATAAATTAAATGTAGACTATGGGAAGGATGAAATATTGAATGAGACAAGTATTGGCTTTGGAATGAAAACTCAGTTTTTTCAAGATAGATTGATTGTATCAGGAACCTTCGGGGTGGGGGGGCTTTCCGGCGAGTCAGTTGTTAATACTCCAACGAGCAATTTAATTGGGGATGTTAACCTTGAATACTTAATTAATGAAAAAGGTACTTTTCGTGTGAGTGCTTTTAATGAATCTTCCAATAGCGCAATCAACGCGAATACTGTTAATAATATAGAGGGTTTACACACACAGGGGATAGGGCTTTCCTATCACGAGGATTTTAACACTTGGAAAGATTTTATGTTACTCCAATACTGCCTCGACTTATTTAGAAAAGATAAAAAATATTGGAAAAGTAGGGATAGAAAAGAAAAGAAAAAAGTTCCGGTGAATCCTCAAAAAAATAAACCAAAAGGGATTAATTCAACAGAACAGGAAACTGATTTAGGATAAATTGAAATCTCATAAAGATGAAAAAAGTACTTGTCGCAAACAGAGGTGAAATTGCTAGAAGGGTGATAAAAACTTTGAAGAAGATGAATATTAGGAGTGTTGCTGTGTATTCAGACGCTGATAAATTTGCTCCTCATGTTTTAGAAGCAGATGATGCTGTTTATATCGGTAAAAGCCCAGCCGCAGAGAGCTATTTACGACAGGATTTGATTTTAAATTTTTGTAAGGAACTTGGTGTTGATGGGATACATCCCGGATATGGTTTCCTTTCAGAAAATGCATCTTTTGCCAAAAAGGTAAAAGATGCGGGAATAAAGCTTATTGGTCCTTCTCCTGAGTCTATGGAGGTTATGGGAGATAAGTTAAGTGCTAAACAAGCAGTCAAAGCTTTTGGAGTACCCTTAGTGCCTGGAGTCGATTCTGCAATTTCAGATATAAGCGCAGCTAAAAAAGTGGCGAAACAAATCGGTTACCCGATATTAATTAAAGCCTCAGCAGGTGGGGGAGGTAAAGGAATGAGGCTCGTAACTATCGAGAAGGATTTTGAAGAACAGATGAATATGGCTCAAAATGAGGCAAGGTCTTCCTTCGGTGATGATGCTGTATTTATTGAAAAGTTCGTAGAAAAACCGCGTCACATTGAAATACAAGTTTTTGCTGATCAACATGGTAATATTGTTTATTTATTTGAAAGAGAGTGTTCGATTCAACGCAGGCATCAAAAGGTAATTGAGGAGGCTCCAAGTCCTGTTTTGACCTCAGAATTGAGAAAAATCATGGGTGAAGCTGCAGTTAAAGTTTGCCGGGCATGCAATTACGAAGGTGCAGGTACCGTTGAGTTTCTGGTTGATACACATATGAATTTTTATTTCTTAGAAATGAATACCCGACTGCAAGTTGAACATCCTGTAACAGAAGGAATTACTGGGGAAGATTTGGTGGAGTGGCAAGTGAAAGTGGCCAGAGGAGAGCGCTTACCAAAGTTACAAGATGAACTTAAAATAAATGGTCATGCGATTGAGGTACGCGTTTATGCGGAGGATACTTTGAATGGTTTCATACCAGATATTGGCAGGTTAGAGCGTTACCGAATTCCAAGTGGTAAAAATATTCGTGTGGATGATGCTTTCTTGGAAGGAATGGAAATTCCCATCTACTACGACCCAATGATTGCTAAATTAGTAGTCTGGGGAAATACCAGAGAGGAGGCAATAGAAAAAACGATAGAGGCAATTGAAGATTATCAAATTTCAGGAGTCAAAACCACCTTAGATTTTGGAAAATTTGTACTGAAACACAAGGCGTTTAGAAGTGGAAATTTTGATACTAATTTCATAAACCATTTCTTTAAAGATCCCGCTACCATGAATTCAGCCATGGAGGAGGAGGAAACAGCCCTGAAGCATGGTATTGATAAAATTTGGAGCGATATTAACAAAAGAAAAAAAGAGGCTTTTAAGTCAAGGCAAATTGCATCCTCATGGAAAAATAGAATCGAATAAATTTTTTTATTTGATCCAACAGAAACCACTGAAATAAGTACATTTACAATTCAAAAAAAAATGAATGAATTTACACGAATATCAAGGTAAGTCAATATTAAAAGCTTTCGGAGTTTCTATTCAAGAAGGTGAAGTGGTAGACAAAGTGGAGGACGCTGTTGCTGCTGCCGAAAAATTGACAAATGAAACGGGCACGAGTTGGTATGTTGTAAAGGCACAAATTCATGCAGGAGGCAGAGGCAAAGGTAAAGTGCAAGAAACAGGATCTAACGGTGTTGTTCTTGCAAAAGGAATTCACGAAGTTGAGGAAAAAGTGAGAGGAATTCTTGGAGGGCACTTGGTCACTTTACAGACCAACGGAAAAGGAAAGAAGGTCAATAAGGTTCTTGTTGCTCAGGATGTATATTATCCGGGCCCCTCTGAGATTAAAGAATTTTACATGTCTATCTTATTAGATAGAGAAAAAAGTCGTCATGTCATTATCTATTCTACCGAGGGTGGAATGAACATCGAGCATGTTGCGGAACAAACCCCCGATAAAATATTCAAAGAATTTATTGATCCGAGAGTGGGCTTACTAGGATTTCAATCTCGAAAAATTGCATTCAATCTCGGTTTATCAGGGGAAGCTTTTAAACAAATGGTAAAATTCGTGTCTGCTTTGTATAGAGCATACGAAGGAATAGATGCCTCTATGTTCGAAATAAATCCGCTTTTCAAAACCTCAGATGATAAAATTATTGCAGTAGATGCCAAGGTTACCCTCGATGGTAACGGATTATTTAGACACCCCGACTTGGCGAAATTGCGCGATTTCACTGAGGAAGACCCTACCGAGGTAGAGGCTGATGAGGCCGGATTGAATTTTGTGAAATTAGACGGCAATGTTGGGTGTATGGTAAATGGTGCAGGTCTTGCGATGGCCACCATGGATATTATTAAATTATCCGGCGGTAACCCAGCAAACTTTCTCGATGTAGGTGGCACTGCCAATGCGGAACGTGTAGAAAAAGCATTCCATATCATTCTCAAGGATCCGAATGTAAAAGCAATTCTTATTAATATTTTTGGCGGAATTGTTCGCTGTGATAGAGTTGCTCAAGGCATCGTTGATGCCTGTAAGAATATTGGCAATATCCCTGTCCCCATTATTGTTCGTTTGCAAGGTACCAACGCGGTAGAGGCAAAGCAACTTATTGATGATTCTGGCCTGAATGTCCACTCTGCTGTTTTATTACAGGAGGCGGCCGATAAGGTAAAAGAATTACTGGCCTAGAATAAATCCATTGCCTCGACTAATTTTATTTAACAAGAGGTACTGTTTTTGCTCAAGCAATGTTATGTGTAGTTATCTTTCTGTAATATCTTGTTTTTTAATTGCTTTCTGCTCTTTTGGACAAACATCTTTTTATTCCCAGCAATTACGATATTCACGTTTTGAGTCGGTGCATAGGGAAGTTTCTTCTTTTCTAATTTCTTCTTTGAAAGAATTTGGGATTGACCGTACCGAAGTTCAGATCTTATTTACAGCTTTTAAGGAAGAAGGAAAGTTAATATGTTATGTAAAAAACAAATCTGACAAGTCTTATAAATTATTTAAAACGTATGAGATTTGTTCTAAATCTGGAATTCTTGGGCCAAAAACCAAACAAGGAGACGAACAAGTTCCTGAAGGTTTTTATCATATCAATGTATTCAATCCAACAAGTGTATTTTACCTATCGTTGGGGGTTAATTATCCCAACACGGCCGATCGAAGTAGGAGTAAGGCTAGCAATTTAGGTGGAGATATATTTATTCATGGAGATTGCGTAACTATTGGTTGCTTGCCAATGGAAGACAAAATAAAGGAAATATATTGGTTAGCAGTTAAAGCACGTGATAATGGACAATCTAAAATTCCGGTTTATATTTTTCCTTTTGAAATGTCAGAGGCAAATTTGAAATCACATCTTCTAAAAAAAGAATACAGGCAATGGAGTGATTTTTGGCATTCACTAAAGATTGGTTACGATTCATTTCATGACACAAAGAAAGCGCTGTCATTTAAAGCTAATGAATTAGGTGATTATCTTTTCTTTAATGAATAATCAAATCCTTACCGCATTTAAAATGTCCTTCGGGACATTTTACCTTACCATGAAGTCCACACGGTCTGCACGCTAAATTTTGGACCTCTATAACCTCGGAATCTTCCGATAAAGGTCCAAAACCAAAACTCGGAACAGTGGAGCAAAACAATGCTGTTACAGGTGTGTTCATTGCACTTGCTAGATGAAGTGGGCCGGAATCATTCACAAAAACTCGCTCTGCTTTTGTAAAAAGTGCTGCCGTTTCCATTAGCGATAATTCTCCACACAAATTTACAATTGATGAAGCATCCGTTTCTTTAATAATGGAGGCACACAGTTCAAAATCGGATGAAGCGCCAACTAAGTAAACTGTTGATTTTTCTTTGTAGAGGTTAATGATATCTAACCATTTTTCGATAGGTGCCTCCTTCGTTTTCCAGACCGAAGCAGGAGCAAGGCAAATAAATGAACTATTCAAATAAATATTTGATTTTTCAAAGTGCTCTTGAGTAGGGTATAATTTTGGTCTTCGAACCAGATCAGTACATAGAAACCTCAATAACGAAAGATTGCGCTCAACTTCATGTTGATCATTTTCATTGGAATGCGCGAACCGATGTGTATACATCCACGAAAATGGATTTTTCTTAAACCCTATTATGTGTTTTGCTCCTGAAAACCCGGCAACAATTCCTGATGAGGCATAACGGTGTAAATTAACCACCAAATCGTACTTTTCTTTTCGTATTTCACGAATGTTGGATAGCAAGGCTGAACGTTTTTTTGTTTTATCAACAGTATAAATTTTACGAATGAATGGATGCTCCATAAAAAGTATTTCGTTGCCTTTTTTTAGCATGAAATCAATCTTGCATTCAGGAAAATTGAGATGAAGCGTTTCAATTAAAGGTGTAGCTAAAATGACATCACCGATGTAGGCGGTTTGTATAACTAATACCTTATTCATTACCTAACAAGACTTACCGTGCCCTTTTTCGTGTGGGTATTCCCATTTTGATCCTCGTATATTATTCTATAGATGTAGGTATCATTGCTTGCATCTCTTCCTGTGGCAGCAATCTTTCCATCCCATCCCTCCAGAATACTATTGGTTTGAAAAAATGAATCACCCCACCGATTTAAGATTTGAAATGAATAATTTAATTCTGAAACATTCGTAATAACTGGTATGAAGATAGGATTCAAGCCACCTGGCGTAAAAGCATTTGGAATAAATACAAGGGGCTTGTAATTTAAACATACATCGTTTGACCGACTTGAATCCTGAAAACCATAAATATTTCCAGTATTTTCAACGGCAACTATTCGGTAGCACATGGCCCCATTGGTGTATTCAGATATGTCTGCCGATTCTGTGTTGGAAATTAAACTGTCCACTGCGTCCGTATATGAAAATATTTCTTGATTATTATCCGAATTCGGTATCGAGGCTATTGGGGCTTCTGAAAAACTACCGTTTAACGACCGATACACGAGGTAATGAGACACTCCTGCATTGAAACCTTCATACCGGTTCCACTGAATTGAATTGATTAAATCATATTCATTTGAAATTCCGGTAGCATGAATTGTTCTATTGATGTTGGCATAGGTTGCAGAGAAAAAACCACAACTGTCGATATATTTTGTCTGATACTCGAGAGAAGTTTCATTTACTAATTTAGTATCATCTGTAAAAGTTGTAAAATTGTTGGTTACGGGTACTGTCGTAAGAAACTCAAACGCTCCACCAGCCGCTTGCCTCCTTTCAAAGACAATGGATTGCACGCCAACAGACGCATCGATGTAATTCGTGAGTACTACGTTATCTCCTTCGACAGTGGCCAATTTGAAATAGTGATAACTCGGTTGGCCAGGGGATGGCACTACGAAACAAGATGGCGACGAAAAAGCGCCAAATCCATCGTTAAATTTGGCCTCAACAAAAAAGCAATAACTTTCTCCATTTTCAACGTCAACAGTGGCTGATGTTTCCGTAGTTGAAAGAATGTTTTCCCAGCTGTCATTTTGCTTTTTCCAAAGTATATAATTGTCAACAATACGCCCAACGTAAGGGGTCCAGGAAAAATTTATTATTTTTTCACACATTTGAATTTGCTCAGTCAGTAACATGGTGACATTTAAACTTGCTTTAGCCGAAGTTTGAAACGTAATTGGGAATGAGTTAGTTGTGCAGGAATCAAATGCAGCTACAGAGTATGTGAATGGTCCGTTGGTCAAATTCTCCGTATACGAATAGCTCGTATTTTGCCACCCCCATACGGTATCTAATTCGTAAAGAAAACCATTTTGGTCAAAAGTGTAGATGACATAGCCGTAAGTATCAGGTTGACCATTCTGATTCCAAGTGATCAGCACATTACCATCTTGTGTTGTATCAGCACCTGCACTTAAAATAATCGGAATATCTGGGGTAATCATATCCTCGAACGTGTCATATGCATGATTTGAGGTATAAGGACATGGTGAATTTGGCAATACTAAATGGTAACCAATTACATCTGAACAAATATCTATGGTGTCTTTATATTGCATTGTGGTGTAAGGGACACTGTCTATTAATTCGAAATTATTTATTGGATATTCGCGGTAAATATGAACGAAATTATTCATATTCGGTCCTTGTGCAATACTTGGTGTATTCCATTGAAGAATCGCGGTTCCATTACCTGGATTTGTCAATACCAAATGAATGTTTTTTAGGGTATCAGCATATTTTACAACATTCCCATTACATCCGGATTGCACCCCAATGTAAAAGTCATGAGCTGCATTAACAGCTGGAATGGTGTAAGAAGTTGTCGAAATATCCGGAATGGTAATGTCCAAACCTTGCAGAGACCTTAAGCGATAAGATGAGAATGTGTTGGTGGGATTAATGGAAGAATTCCAATTAATGGTTAAATCCCCATTTAGAGCTGTTTGGATGCAGCTAATTGAAGTGGGAGGAAGCACTCCAGGATTTACTACGTTGATGGTAACCGTCGCATAACTCACCTTGGGAACCTGACAAAAATCGTCTTGAACTCGAAATACAAAATTGTAAGGAACCACATCAGCCTCATTTCCATATTGATTTACCAGATGATTACAGTCGGTTTGCCAACTGAAATTGGCGGTTACGTTTTGAGGTGAAATAACGGGTAAAGTTGAGTTTAACTGCGCACAAGGTTCAATAGCACATCCTGTATTTGTATTAAACCCATTGCCGAACATTGGACCGCTTGCAATTAATACAAGATTTTGCGGATTTTCATTTTGCAGTAAATCATCATCTACAGCGTTTAAACTAAAATTTACGAGCGTGCCTGCTGTAACTGAAATGTCGTAGGAACCTCCTGAAAATGGAGGGTTTATTAGAGGGGCATTGTTTGCCTGCGTACAACCGTTTACAATCAACTGCATTTCTCGTTCTACCTCCGAAATTAAAACACCAGACCGAAAAGATTTTACACAAATTTTTACCACGTAAGTACCTGTTGTATAACTTGTAAACGACAATTCACCATTGTTAGAATTAACGGTAGCTCCGATATTTAATGGGTTGATGGTATTACTTGGTGTTGGATTGGTATACGAAAATCCTGTTTCAAAAGGAACGGGAATTGGGGAAGTCGGAGGATTGTAAGCCGTTGCTCCTGGGAAATGGTTGAAAGGTATGCCCAATGAAAAAGATAGTGAATCTAAATCTGGATCAACCGCATTCATATTGTAAACATATGGGGAAGCTGCACAACTTACAAAATTTGGCTCTTGAAGAAAACGGGGAGAAGAATCGCTACATCCTGATCCGTTGAAACCCGGTATTGCATACATTTTTGCTGCCAAGGTAATTCCATAGGAGGATGGATTGACCATGTTCGTGATGGCTCCACTGCGGGAAAAATTCTCATAGGTAAATATCCACCCTTGGGCCGGTGGAGTACCGTTTATTTGAATAGGTGAACTTTTATAAATAACTTTTTCAATGGCTCCAATTCCATTGCCTGCAGCACTTCCTGATCCGCAATCGAACGGAGGAGGCCCACCAGGAACTAGCGTGCAAAGTGGCGATATATCGACTCTGGTAAGAAAGGGCAAGCTTATGTTTTGAAGTGTGGGATGGTTCCAAACTTTGATATCTTCTGCAACAACATTCACCTCTGCACCGTTACAATCCCTGTAGAAAACTAATTCAAAAATAAATGTGTTATTTCCAATGCAGGTGTAAGTGATTTCTCCACCCATCACATGACTTGCACGGATATTTGGAAGTATGACCAATAGTAAAAGGACAAATAATAGCTTTTTACTCATTACTTAATTAACGGAACATAATACAAAGTATTATAACGAAAAAAGGAGTATTAAGTTGCTAACCTGCTGTTACAATGGAAAAATCGTCCCAAGACAAATATTTTAATGCCAGTGCTTGTAGTTCTTCGGAGGAGATATTTTTCAATCTTGTAAGGTATCGCTCGTAATATTCCAAATCTAAATTAAATAAATCTACCCCAACAAATAGGTCGAATTGAGCATACGGCCCATCAGCAGCTTTAAGCGCTTGACCGATTAAATAATTCTTAACAAGTTTTAATTCTTCCGCTGGAATAAGTTCATTTTGAAGAATGTTGATTTCTTTTTTTATCTCTTGAAGTGTAAGATCTCGTTGATCGACTCCTACCTCCGTTAAAATAATGAAGACACCAGTGTCATCAAGCTCCTGAATAATACAACCAATTCCGTAGGTGTAACCTTTATCCTCTCGGATATTTTTCATTAGTCTGCTGCCAAAATAATCTCCTAAAATGGTACATAAAATCGAAAAGCCGATAAAATCTGAGTGTTTTTTGTTGATACAAATTTTACCGATGCGAATGGCGGTTTGAAGGGCGTCTTTTTTGGGAATGTGAATACTTACTTTTTTATTGCAAAAATTACTAACAATTTTTTTTCTTTTTTTCGCAAATAAGGGCTCCAACAATTCGTTAATTGTATTGAATTCAGTGTCACTTATGGCACCAATGACGTGTATTCTTGATAAGCCTTTGAGAAAGTGCGCTTTGAAAAACTTTTCTATTTGATCGATCTTAATGTTTTTAAAATCTGCTGTTTTAATTAATCTGCTCAGTTGAGTTCCGTCAAAGATAAGCTCCTGGAAATTGCGCTGTGCAATGATGCCGGTGCGCTCTAAATTTATGGAAAGCTTTTGTTTTTTTTCATCTGAAATAAGCTTCAATTCGTTCTCCAGACATCCCATACTAAATAATGCCTCGATGAATATTCTAATCACATTAACCAAATTCTCTCTTAATGCATAAAGCTGCACAATGCAATGAAAATGCGTTACTTCAACGTCGTAATAAGCGCCATAAAAATCCAATTTTTCATGAATTTGCTTTGAGGAAAATTTTTTATTCCCGGTAAGAAGCATGGATGCTGCTAGTGAGGCAACGATTGGCTGGGTGTATATGCTTCCTGCATCGAAATATAAATCAATTCTGGATGTCTCATTTGGAACATTTTTCACCCAGAATGCGTTGCAATAATTCCCCAATTTAATAGAAATTGGAGCCTCAAACTTAATCTGAAAGTCTTCAGCTATGGTAGGCGAGATGTTTCGATTTGAAACGTAAAAATTAGGAACCTTATTCTCTTCTACCATTTTAATTCTTTTTGACTCTTAACAAGGAACAATTTGATTTTCTGAGGCATTTTTTTGCAAAGGAAAGAATTTGTTTTACCTCGATTTGATCATAGATAGCAAATTCCTCATTAATTCCATTTGCGTCTCCTAATAATTCAAAATAACTCAAATTCATGGCACGATTTAATAAACCTTGTTCTTGAAATGCTTTTGAGGTTTTTAGCTTATTTTTTACAGAGATTAATTCATTTTCTGTGACTTTCCCCTTGATAAATTCTTGGAGAACTTTCCAAAAAGAGCTCTCGAATTTTTCAAATGTTGAATCTTCCGCAAGTTTTCCTGAAATAAGTAATAAACCAGCATCGAGAGAACCAAGAATATAACAGGATATTTCAGTTACGAGTTGTTGTTCTTTCTGCAGCCGAATAAAAAGTAGCGATGATTTTTCTCTTCCAAGAATATCACTCAATATATCGGCTAAATAGTAGTCTGGATTTTTTCGTTCTGGCATTTTGAATGCAAAATAAAATGCATTTGCGGGAACCCTTCTTAAAATTGTTTTTTCTCTAAATGCTTTTTGAATCGGTTCAGCTTTTATAATTCTGGGAAGTTTTTTTCCGGGCGGTATCGCTCCAAACCAAAATGTAACTTTTTCTTTTAAATAGTTTGGTTCAAAATTACCAGCAATGCATAAAATCGCATTCGAGGGACAATAAAATTTCTTGAAAAATGATTTTACATCTTCAATGGATGCATCTTCAATGTGTTTGATGTTTTTGCCAATTGTAGCCCATTTGTATGGGTGAACACGAAAAGCAAGTGGCCTGAGTTCCAACCAAACGTCTCCATACGGCTGATTCAAATAACGTTGCTTAAATTCTTCAATGACAACATTTCTTTGAACCTCAAGACTCCGTGCAGTGAAAGCTAAAGACAACATGCGATCACTTTCCAACCAGAGAGCAGTATCAATGTTTTGTGCGGGCAGAACATCATAATAGTTGGTTATGTCATTACTTGTAAATGCATTATTTTCTCCGCCCGCCTTTTGCAATTCTGTATCGAAGTCCGGGATGTGGCGGGACCCACCAAACATTAGGTGTTCAAACAGGTGTGCAAAACCTGTTTTTTGCGCATCTTCATCTCTCGCTCCAACATCATAAAGAACGTTTACAACAGCCATAGGCGTCGATTCGTCTCGGTGCAGCAAGACCCTTAAACCATTGGGTAATTTAAAACGTTCAAAATTAATCATGAAAATGTAAATTTTACACTGGCTTGTTCTGCGCGAGCCAATTCATATTCTTTGAGAATTTCAGAAACAATCTCTGCTGCAGGTTTAATTTCATTTATTAAACTAGCAACTTGGCCAATCTCGAGTTCTCCCTGTTCTAAATCACCTTCAAACATTCCTTTTTTGGCCCTGCCTCTTCCTAAAATTTGTTTGAGCTCTTCGCTCGAAGCATTTTTTTCATAGGCTCTTTCAATACTCCGGAAAAATTCATTTTTTAACATCCGTACAGGCGTAAGTTCTTTTAAAGTGAGCAGGGTATCTCCTTCATTTGCTCCAATGACAAGCTGCTTAAAGGACTCATGAGCACTCGATTCGTGTGAGGCAACAAAACGACTCCCTATTTGAACCCCGTCAGCCCCAAGATTCATTGCGGCAAGCATGGCTCTGCCTGTTCCAATTCCTCCTGCCGCGATTAGGGGTATATTTATTTCTTTTGCAACTCTTGGAATCAAACACATGGTTGTGGTTTCATCTCTGCCGTTATGACCTCCAGCTTCAAATCCTTCCGCCACTATGGCATCTACTCCTGCCTCCTGTGCCTTTAGTGCGAATTTGACACTAGAAACAACGTGTACTACAATTATTCCCTCCCTCTTCAAAAAATCTGTCCATGTTTTGGGATTCCCGGCTGAGGTAAAGACAACGGGTACCTTGTGTTTGATGATGGTTTCAATATGTTTTTCAATATCCGGATACAACATAGGAATATTTACAGCAAAAGGCTTTGGGGTTGCTTTTTTACATTTTATGATTTGCTTATCCAAGACATCAGGGTACATCGAGCCCGAACCAATGATTCCAAGTCCACCCGCATTTGAAACGGACGAAGCCAATTTCCAACCTGAGCACCAAATCATCCCGGCTTGAATAAGTGGAAAACGTATGTTAAAAAGTTCGACAACTCGATTTTTCATGAAACTATTTTACCCTAAAATTAAGTAATTATCTCGAGTGAAAATTAGGTCATTTTAACATTATATTTGCTTATTTTCGTAAAAATTAGAGTAATGCCTGTTTTTAAGTTACTGATTCTCGTGGGTTCAATTATCGCTGTAAATAATTGTTTTTCCCAAGAACATGCACACCCTATTACGAATAAACGAGAGGTGAGTTTTATTGAAAACAAAGGCCAGTGGCCCAACCCCATTCTTTTTAAATCAAAAATTCAGGCAGGAAATATTTGGGTTCAACAACACAAACTTCTGTTTCACCTTCAAGATTATTCCAGATTAAATGAATTACACCTTAAACCTCAAGATGCAGAGGAAATCATTTACGGGAAACAACTTTTGGTTCACCTGAATTTTCCCTCTTCTAATTCGGTTGAAATTATTGAAAAGCAAAATAAAACAGAATCCTACTACAACTACTTCATTGGCGCCGATAAATCCAAATGGA
>VGMK01000042.1 GCA_016866375.1 Bacteroidota bacterium | reverse complement strand
GTGTGAAAAGCTACGGTGGAAGGGATCTTTGGTATGTCCAATACAATAAGAAGGAAAAGAAATGGGATTCAACTCCGAAAAATATGGGGCCCGCGATCAATACTTTCGGAAACGAGTTATTTCCTACTTACAATGCCAAATCCGGAATTCTCTACTTTGCGAGTGATGGACACAAAGGAATCGGTGGTTTAGATATCTTTAAAGTTATTAGATCTGGTTCAGATTTTGTGTGGGGAAATCGTAAAAATCTTAACTATCCGTTCAACTCTGAGGCAAATGACTATTGTTTAACAACTGTTGATTACATCGAATCCAAAGGGGATTCAGTTTACAAGATGAAAGAGAAATATGGATTTTTTACATCAGAAAGAAAATCCGTAGAATTTACCCCGGATATTTGGAAGTTTGATATTCAGCCTTTGGAGTATTCAATGAGGGTAGCTGTATATGAATACGGCGATAAGTCAAAAAAAGTTGACGGGGCCAAAGTTGAAGTAATTGTAAATGATGGTGAAAAATGGGATGGGTTAACTGATAAAGTTGGTAGGACTGAAAACTGGCAGGTTAAGAAAGATAAAAAAAGGTATATTGTATCAGGCAAAGAGTATACAATCAAAGCATCGAAAGCCAGATATATTACTCCGGCTATTATGTCAAAAGTTTCTACAGTCAACGAGGACGAAGGACCAAATTTCTATTTAGAAATTCCTTTAATTCCCATTGAACTGCGAACTCCTGAAATACGGTATCCACTCGATAAATGGTCTTTTGTCGATGACAACTCGATCAAATCAACAGATTCCTTGAAATTTTTAGTCGACTTGTTGAAGCAAAATCCTACCATTTGCATTGAGTTGTATTCACACACGGACGTTCGTGACACTGAAATTCACAACATGGCTTTATCGCAAAACCGTGCAAATGCTGTTTATGAGCATTTAGTTGACAAAAACGGCATTGCGCCGGATAGAATCAAACCCATAGGAATGGGAGAAAAATCCCCTGCGGTGATAACAATTAATGGAAAATCACAAACTTTGGATGAAGCTTACATCAATCAGTTTAAATCTAACAATAAAGAATTTGAACGTTTGCATCAAATTAATCGAAGAACAACGGTAAAGGTAATAACGCAACCTGGAACCGAGAATCCGGTTGAATATCCAGCATATAAAATACCGATAGATCCAAGCTTTAGAAAATTTATAAATCCATTACCTCGATAATTTAAGGCGCGTTTAGCGCCTTTTTTTTGTATCTTTATTTGGTGAAGAAGGAGTCTGAGGCGTACATACAATATATTTGGGCAAACAAGTTATTGAAATCTAACGTGTTTCGCTGTACTGAAAATAGGCAGGTTGAAATTCTCTCATGGGGCTTACATAATTTGAAAGAAAATGGACCAGATTTTAAATTTGCCTGTATTCGATACCAAGGGTTGAAGTGGTACGGGCACATCGAGGTTCATCAAAAGAGCTCCGATTGGTTGAAACATTGTCACCATCAAGATCCTCAATACCAGAACGTCATTCTCCATGTCGTGAGAGTTAACGATTCGAAAGATGCGGTCTTTTCTTTTCCTACAATTGTACTGCAAGATGACGCTATCTTACCTAACCGTTTCTACTCAAAGGGCACACTCAGTAAATCAATCATACTCTGTGGAATGCAAATAAGCGAATCGATCTTCAAAGATAAATTTATTTTCGATCAACTTCTGAGTGCTCGAATGTTTCGAAAAGCAAATGAAATCAAAACATTAGATCTTAAAAAAGAATCCATTTCAGGTTTCGGAAAAAATACGAATGTCTTTCTGTTTAGATACATTGCAGATAATTGGCATTATTCAGCAGGCCTCAGTATTTTGGAATTTATAAAAATAAATAAGCAAACCGTAGAAAAATTGGTGGTTACAAAAAATTCATATGGAAATGCTCGGATGAATCAAGTGTTTAAGGCATTAGAAGCTTTTGTTCTGCAATTTTGTCCCTCCTTTTTTATTATTTCGCCGCTACAAAACGCAACTAAAATAATCACAAATTTTATGCGATCTACTTGGTTTAATGATAATCGTTCAATAGGGTATTTTCTATTGATCAACATATGGCTTCCATTTTTTTTAAGAATGAACTCATTGAATTTAAAACAAATATTTGCTTTGCTTGTCTCATTTCCAAGAGAGGAAAATACTATACTTTCTCAATGGAAAAACTATGGAATAAGTTCCAATAATGCATTTGAATCTCAAGCTATTTTGGAAATTTATTCCCAACTTTGCAAAAATAAAAAATGCCTAAGTTGCCCTTTAGGTAAGGAGCTGTTGTCATGAAGAGATTTTTGAATAAAATTGTATTTTTCTTTGAAATGCAATCGTTTGGTGTTTGTGAATGGTTGGCAAGGAAACTTGGTATTGAGACGGCTAAGGTGCGCGTAAGTTTTATTTACGTATCTTTTATTGGCCTGGGTTCTCCTGTTTTACTATATCTGTCGATGGCATGGTTACTAGAACACAAACATTACTTTAGATTCCAACGAAAACGAAAAAATTCAATTTGGGAGTTATGAAGGTTTTGATCACTGGTGCAAATGGATTACTTGGTCAAAAGCTTGTGCTCCAATTGGCGAAAAATAATTCGGCATTTTTAGCCACTTCAAAGGGAGAAAACAGAAATCCAGATTGTCCAAGTGCAAACTATACTTCCATGGATATTTGTGATCAACATGCTGTATTTGAAGTCTTTGAGCGATACAAGCCTACGCATGTTATTCATACAGCGGCCATTACCAATGTTGATGCGTGTGAGGTAAATCCAGATCTTTGCTATCAAGTAAATGTGGAAGGTACGCGCTATTTAGTTGAGGCCTCATCGAAACATGAAGCTCATTTTCAGTGTTTGTCTACAGATTTTGTCTTCGATGGCCTTAAAGGAAATTACAAGGAAGAGGATGCGCCTAATCCTCTAGGTCATTACGCGAATTCAAAAGTTGAAGCTGAAAAGTTATTGCAGGAAAGTGAATTTTCAAATTGGTCAATTGTTCGAACAATAATTGTTTATGGAACAGGAAATAACCTGACTCGAACCAATATTGTTTGTTGGGCTAAAGATGCGCTTTCGAAGGGTCAAGAAATCCGGATTATCGACGATCAGTTTCGCGCACCAACTTGGGCCGATGATTTGGCTTGGGCTTGTGTTAGAATTTGTAAGTTGAACAAAACAGGAATATTCCATATTTCAGGCCCAGAAACCATGTCAATTTATGAAATTGTTGAGCGTGTGGCTCGCCACTTTTCCATTTCTACGAATTCGTTAGTTCGAACCGACAGTAGTACCTTGAATCAGCCCGCTAAACGTCCTCCAAGGACGGGATTTGATTTGTCAAAATCTAGGAGAGAATTAGGATATAATCCAATGACATTGGAAGAAACGTTGCCTTTCATTTAAAGTTTGTATATTCGTAGCTCACTAATAAAGAGTTATGTTAAAAACGCAAGCATCTGGCTGGGGATCGAGGTTAGGTTTAGTATTGGCGATGGCAGGTAATGCAGTGGGATTGGGTAACTTTCTTAGATTTCCTGTTCAAGCAGTGGAAAATGGGGGTGGGGCTTTCATCATACCTTACTTAGTTTGTTTTTTACTCATGGGAATTCCCTTATTATTTGTGGAATGGTCAGTGGGTCGTTTTGGAGGAAATAAAGGACATCACTCCACGCCATTTATTTTGGATTCAATGGATAAACGGGCGTTATGGAAATATATCGGGGTTTTTGGAATCTTCACAAACTTGGCCGTTGCCGCGTATTATTGTTATTTGGAATCCTGGACACTTTCTTACGTTTGGCACTCTATTGCAGATACTTTTGGCGGGAAAACACAAGGCGAAGTCGCGGGTTTTTTCGGAAATTATGTTTCAGTGAGTTCGGCAGAACCGATTATTTTTTGGGTGTTATGTCTCTTTCTCAATACGTGGATTTTATCAAAGGGATTGAGCGGAGGTGTTGAAAAAGCAGCAAAAATAGGGATGCCACTCCTGTTACTTTTTGGAGGATTTTTGGCTTACAAAGCCATTACAATTCATGCAGGAGAGGACGGGGCTCTATTTGACGGAACGGTTGGGCTTGACTACCTATGGACGCCGGATTATTCCTCTATTTGGGATTCAAAAGTGTGGTTGGCAGCCGCAGGACAAATCTTTTTCACGCTGTCAATTGGAATGGGATCCATCCAATGTTATGCTTCGTATGTAAAAAGCAAAGACGATATTGCACTGAATGCAATGAGCGCGGGATGGATGAATGGCTTTGTGGAAATTGTATTAGGTTCTGCGATAATCATTCCTATTACCGTAGGATATCTCGGAATTGATGGAATGAAAGAACTTTTGAGTCAGGGAGGCGGACTTGGCCTTGGCTTTAAAACACTGCCCTATTTATTTGAACAATGGGGAAGCTTACTCGGTGTAATTGCCGGAGTAGCATGGTTTGGTTTACTATTTTTTGCAGGTATTACCTCTTCTTTGGCAATGGGTACGCCTGTAATGGGCTTTTTAACGGATGAATTCGGATGGAAAGAAAAAAATGCAGCTTGGGCCTTCGGTTTCGCGGTGTTTTTACTCGGTTTGCCAACTGTATTATTTTTCAATAATGGCGTCTTTGATGAATACGATTACTGGGCTGGAACGGTTTCTTTGGTTGTCTTTGCATTCGTTGAGATTATTCTTTTTGCATGGATTTTTGGAATGGACAAAGGGTGGAAAGAAATTAATCAGGGTGCAGACATTAAAGTGCCGATTGTATTTAAATACATTATTAAGTATGTGACTCCTGTACTTTTAGGTTGGGTTCTCATTAACAGTATTCCTGACCTTGTAAATACACTAAATCACAAAGGTTCTCATGAGAACCCAGGTTCTCAAGAAAAAATTGACTTGTATCAAGATGAGGAAGCCATGAGGAAAGAATCCGACACCCTAAAAACACTTTTGAATGCCAAAGAAGATTTTCAGCCGAGCTTTCTTTCTCCAAATGTTGTAACAGACGAGCAATTAATGGCGAATAAAAACATTACGATTCCAACATACTTGCTTATTAAAAAAGAAAGAGAATTAGAAAAAATAAGAACGGATATAGCGTATCGGAACAGTAAAATTGAGGACGAGGAGAAAACAATGCTGTACAAAAATATGAGTCGTTTGTTCCTTCTCGCGCTGTGGTTGGGAATTGCTTATTTGGTATACCTAGCCAGTAAAAAATTAAAACTGAAAAAAACATGAGTACGGAAGGATTATCTATGATGCTTGTTACGGAAATAATAGTAACCCTAATTACAGCCTATTTCTTTTTCAAAATTCTGTTCACAAAAAAAATCCAGGAAACCGATTCTTACACAGAGAATGACGACGAAATCGTCCAGTAAAAGTGAGAATACGGGTTACATTTCAAGGCGTTCTCGCCGAGGGATTTATGTATTTGTCCTGTGTTGCTTGGCCTTAGTTTACACACCCCGTGTTTTACTGCTGATGAGTTCGAACGAAGATGCTCTTTTGACAACTGAAGAAATCAACTATTTTCATCAAATTCACAAAACAACAAGCGAGAAAAAATCCCAAAAAAAGAACAAATCTTCCAAGTTTAAAGTACCACCAGAAAAATTTGATCCGTCGGTTTATTCAGCCTCGGAATGGATGTATTTAGGACTATCCGAAAAACAAACCAAGGTTGTAATGAAGTTTGCAGCTCGGGGGATAAAAAATGAGGATCAACTCAAGCAGATTTTTGTCATTCCCGACCAGTTATTCTATCTTATTAAAGATTCCGTAATATTTAGTATCACTCCTCATTTTAACGAAAGGAAAGTTACCCAATCTGCGCGAAAAGAAATCAGCATGATTGAGCTGAATACAGCAAGTGCTGATGAACTCGAAAAATTAGTTGGCATCGGTCCCTACCTCTCAGATAAAATTGTGAGTTTACGTAGCCAATTGGGAGGGTTTAATCAAATCGAACAACTGCTGGAGGTTTACAAGTTCCCCCCCGAACTATTGGAATCGATCAAAAACTTTGTTACTGTTGACCCTTTGATGGTTCATAAAATTAATGTAAATAGCGGAACTACTGAAGAGTTGAACGCTCATCCCTATCTAAATTGGAATCAGGCAAACTCAATCGTTAAAATTCGTAAGCAAAAGGGAAAATACACATCTTTAGATCAACTAAAAGAATCTGTTTTAATCGATGAAAAAACATACAAGAAAATACTTCCTTACGTAACTTTGTAACATGAATTTAGAAGAAAAATTAAAAACAATAATTCGAGATGTTCCAGATTTCCCTAAGCCTGGAATTTTATTCAAGGATATTTCGACGATCATGTTGGATCCTGTAACCTCCAATGAGATATTGGACTATCTGGTTGGATTATATAAAGATCAAAATATTCAAGGTGTTGCCGGCATCGAGAGTAGAGGTTTTTTATTTGGGTATCCTCTAGCCATGCGACTTGGTGTTCCCTTTATATTAATTCGCAAAGAGGGGAAATTACCCTACAAAAAAATAAGTTTTTCTTACGAATTGGAGTATGGTTCCTCCACGATTGAATTGCACGAGGATGCTGTAAGCAGCGGCCAGCGTATTTTGATTCACGATGATTTACTCGCAACAGGTGGTTCCGCCGAGGCGGCAGCTAATTTAATTTCACGCTGTGGAGGAAAATTAGCTGGATTCAACTTCTTGGTAGCTTTGAGTTTTTTGAATGGAGAGGAAAAATTAAATAAGCTTTCTTCTAATATTATTAATTTAGCCCGTTTTTAAATAAATCTGCATGAATTTCGAGTTGAATGAAACACAATTAATGATCGCACAGATGGTGCGTGATTTTGCAGAAAAAGAAATCCGTCCGAATATGAAAAAATGGGACGATGAGGAATATTTTCCTTTGGAAACCATGAAAAAAATGGGAGAATTGGGTTTGTTAGGGATCTTTATTCCAGAAGAATACGGGGGTTCAGGGTTTTCGTATTTTGAATATGCTACAGCGTTGATGGAATTAGGAAGAGTGTGTGGAGGTGTTGGTTTGAGTGTAGCGGCACACAATTCTCTTTGTACAGGTCATATTTATTACCATGGAAGTGAGGTCCAAAAAAGAAAATATTTACCAAAATTAGCATCCGGCGAATGGATTGGAGCTTGGGGATTGACAGAGCCGAATACAGGTTCCGATGCCATGCGAATGAAAACTACTGCCGTCAAGGAAGGCAATCATTGGGTTCTTAATGGGACTAAGAATTGGATTACACACGGATTATCAGGTGATATTTCCGTGGTTTTAATTAGGACAGGAGAATTGTTAGATTCCAATGGGATAACAGCATTTATAATTGAAAAAGGAACTCCCGGATTTTCGGCAGTAAAGATTAAGGATAAATTAGGGGTGAGGGCAAGCGAAACGGCAGAATTGATTTTTGATAATGTGCGAATTCCAGAGGAAAATGTTATTGGTCAAGTGGGTACTGGTTTTCGTCAAGCGATGCAAGTGTTGGATGGAGGTAGAATTTCTATTGCGAGTTTAAGTTGTGGTATCGCAAGAGGCGCGCACGAAGCTTCGCTCAAATATGCCAAAGAAAGAGAGCAGTTTGGCCAGCCGATTGCTCATTTCCAAGCCGTTGGATTCAAACTGGCGGATATGGCAACGCAGGTGGAGGCAGCAGAATTACTCACCATGCAAGCAGCCTACTTTAAAAATAAAAAACTTCCCGTCACTAAGTATGGTGCTTACGCAAAGTATTATGCATCTGAAGTTGCCGTAAAGTGTGGTAACGAAGCCGTTCAAATAATGGGAGGTTATGGATACACGAAGGAATATCCCGCTGAAAAGTATTTGAGGGATGCAAAACTGATGACTATTGGCGAGGGTACATCTGAAATTCAAAAAATAGTAATATCACGAGAAATTTTGAGGTAGTTCTTGTGAATTAAGGATAATATTGTATCTTTGTCGCCCAAAGTTAATTTTAAAAATAGAAAGTTATATGCTGATAATTCCGATTAAAGAAGGTGAAAATATCGAAAAAGCGTTGAAAAAGTACAAGAAGAAGTATGAAAAAACAAACGTGATGAAAGAGCTAAGAAATAGAAAAGAATTTGAAAAGCCTTCTGTAGCTCGTCGTCAAGAAGTTATCAAAGCAGCATACAAGCAAAGAATGCAATCACAACAATTGTAGTAACTTTAGAAAAGAACATACGTTAAAGGAGCCAAGCTCCTTTTTTTATGCGTGAAAAATTTATTCATTATTTAACATTTGAAAAGCGGTACTCGGATCATACCACCTTGGCATATGATCAAGATCTCTCGCAGTTCGAACTCTTTCTCGAGGAGAATCAATTGGATGTATTGTCTGTTAAACACCTCCATGTGCGTTCTTGGATAGTTAACCTCATAGAAATTGGAATAACAAATAAATCTGTCAATCGGAAGTTAGCTTGTTTAAGAACTTTTTACAAGTGGTTGAGGAAAGAGGGTTTAATGAGTCATAATCCTATTCAGAAAATTCAAGGTCCAAAAAACGAAAAGCGCTTGCCTGTTTTTGCCAAAGAAAGCGAATTGAAGCCCGAACGAATTGAGGGTGTCTTTGGTGAGGATTTTGAAGGCAAACGCGATCAATTGATGTTCGAAATATTTTATCAAACAGGAATTCGTTCTAGCGAATTAATTCATTTGAAAGATTCAGACATTATTGACGGAAGAATTAAAGTTTTAGGTAAAAGAAACAAGGAGCGCCTCATTCCAATCTCAAAAAACTTATTTTCTTTGATTCAAATTTTTCTCGTTACTAAAAGGAAATTATATGGAGATACGCAAGTTCTATTGGTCTTGAAGAACGGTGCGAAAATGTATCCAGCTTTTGTTTATCGAAAAATAAATTATTACCTTAGTATCATAACGAATTTGGATAAGAAAAGTCCGCATGTATTGCGTCATACCTTTGCAACTCACATGTTGAATAGGGGTTCAGGATTAGAAACATTAAAGGATTTACTTGGTCATGCAAATCTGTCTGCAACGCAGGTATATACCCATAATTCGTTTGCGAAACTTACTCAAATTTACTTGCAGGCTCATCCCCGGGGACATAAATAAGTGCTTATGGTAACACAAATGCATTCCATTCATTTCAAGGCGGATAAAAAACTGTTGAATTTTATCCAAGAAAAGCTGAATAAATTAGAACTTTTAAATCAACAAGTTATTTCAGCTGAGGTTTTTTTGCGTTTAGACAAGGACAGGGAAAAAGAGAATAAAATTACAGAAATTAAGCTCTCCGTGCCAGGAAAGGAGTTTTTCGCAAAAAGACAATGTAAATCTTTTGAGGAAGCTACAGATGAAGCAATTGATGCCTTAAAAAAACAAATTATCAAAGAAAAAGAAAAGCATCAATAAAGAAAATTGTTGTAGGGGTAACGAATTTTAAATATTTCCTTTACTTCTTCGTAGACCACTTGCTTCAGTTCATCAATATTTTCCTTACTCTCAGCGGATATAAAAACACAACGTGTTTTGTTATTCATTTGTGCCATCCAAGATTTTTTCAAGGAATCCAAGGAAGTTAAGTCCTCCTCTAATTCGTTCAAAGGTTCACTTGGCTGATAAATATCTATTTTATTGAAGACGATAATGGTCGGCTTTTCTTTTTTATCGATTTCGTTCAAGGTCTCCGTAACGACTGAATAATGGTCTTCAAAATTAGGATGCGCTATGTCCAGCACATGCACCAAAAGATCGGCTTCACGCACCTCATCCAGCGTAGATTTGAAAGATTCCATCAACTGTTGAGGTAGTTTTCGAATAAAACCAACTGTATCTGTAAGTAAAAGTGGCAAGTTATCAATCACAACCTTTCGAACGGTTGTATCCAATGTTGCGAACAATTTATTTTCAGCAAAAACATCTGATTTAGAAAGGAGATTCATCAAGGTACTCTTTCCAACATTTGTGTACCCAACCAATGCAACGCGGACCAATTGACCGCGGTTACTTCGCTGCACCGTCATTTGCTTGTCAATTTCTTTCAAGCGTTCCTTCATCAAGGAGATGCGCTGTTGAATGATTCGCCGATCGGTTTCAATTTGAGATTCTCCCGGGCCGCGTAAACCTATTCCGCCTTTTTGCCGTTCAAGGTGCGTCCACATTCTTGTAAGTCTTGGCAACATATACTGTAGTTGCGCCAATTCAACTTGTGTTTTCGCATGATAGGTTCTTGCACGACTGGCAAAAATATCCAGAATTAGTATGGTGCGATCCAACACTTTGCATTCCAATTCTCGTTCTATATTTCGAAGCTGCGAGGGAGAAAGTTCATCGTCAAAGATGACCATTTCAATATTTTCAGCTTTAATGTAGTGTCGAATCTCTTCTATTTTTCCCGTGCCGACATAGGTACGTGGGTTCGGATAAGGTAGTTTTTGTAGAAATTTAGCAACACTAATAGCACCAGCAGTTTCTGCAAGAAACTCAAGTTCATCAAGGTGTTCTTTGGCTATTTCTTCGTTTATTTCAGATGTTATGACCCCAACTAAAACGCACGATTCTTCAGTAGCATCAACAGTTACATGTCCTTGCATTACTTTCGGAGAGATTTGACGTATGCAACCAAGAGGTCCAGGTTTTCTTCTGCTCCTAACTGATCTTTAAATGGAGGCATACCATTCTCATTTCCATATAAAATACTATTCTTAATTTCAGAATCAGTAAGAGTTGACTGGCTTAAATCCTTTGCTCCTGAACTTCCAAGTTTACCGTCCTCACCATGACAGCTTACACATTTAGCATCATATAGCGCTTTGCCACGTTCCATTTCAGGAAGTTTTTCTATTTCTTCCATGCTCTGTTCACATGAAGAAAATAGGACAGGGATGGTCAATAATAAAAATAATAAGAATCGCATCTTAATACCAATGGCCTCCTAAAACAGTTCTAAAAGGCCATGGAATAAAGGCGAGGACTAAAATTAAACCTATTGAATACCATACGAGAATTCGTTTATGTTTAGTACTGGACTCGATTTGTTTCTTAGAAGCAATATGTCCGATAGTTACCAAGGCAATTGCCAAGATCATACCGACGAGGTGTTCCATGCCATAAAATCTATGTTGTGCCGCTGTTATCCATCCAGGGTGGAAAGTAACCTTTCCAGAAATGAAAAAGTAAAGCACTAAACCAATGAGCAATTGAATGTGCATACTAACCATGGTGAACATATACAAAAGTCGATCTTTCTTTTCGTAGGTATTTCTTCGAATGATTGCGTTTGCAATAGAATAGATTAAAAGAAGAAGAACAATCCATCTCAATCCTGAGTGCATGCTTGTTAAAAAAGTATTCATAATATTCGTTTTAGTCGTTAAGTTTTAATACTGCTAAAAAGGCTTCTTGGGGCACCTCAACACGGCCAACTTGGCGCATACGTTTTTTACCTTCTTTTTGTTTTTCTAATAATTTTCGTTTCCGCGTAATATCACCACCGTAGCATTTGGCCGTAACATCTTTTCTAAGTGCTTTGATGGTTTCTCTTGCGATTACCTTTGCTCCAACGGCTGCCTGTATCGGAATTTCAAATTGTTGACGCGGTATCAATTCACGAAGTTTAATACAAATTTTCTTACCGAGGTCAAAAGCGTTACTGCGGTGTACGAGTGCAGAAAGTGCATCAACTTGTTCGCCATTCAAGAGCAAATCCATTTTTACGAGATCTGACTCAAGGTATCCAATTGGATAATAATCAAAGGAGGCGTAACCTCTGGAAACTGTTTTCAATCGGTCATAAAAATCAAAAACGATTTCTGCGAGGGGCATTTCAAAAGTTATCTCTACCCGGTCTTGAGTGAGGTATATCTGATTTTTCAGATTTCCTCTTTTTTCAATGCATAATGTCATTATGGAGCCAACATATTCAGATTTTGTTATGACCTGTGCTTTGATACATGGTTCCTCAATACGATCGATTCCAGCAGGATCAGGAAGCTCCGAGGGATTGTTTACGATAAGTTCCTTTTCTGGATTTTTTTTCATGTAAGCTTTGTAGGAAACGTTTGGAACAGTTGTTATTACTGTCATGTTGAATTCTCGCTCTAAACGTTCTTGAATAATTTCCATGTGCAACATTCCCAGAAAACCACATCGAAACCCAAAACCAAGTGCCGCCGAAGATTCTGGTTCAAAAACTAAGGAAGAGTCATTTAATTGTAATTTTTCCATTGAATAACGCAATTCCTCATAATCTTCGGTATCTACAGGATATATACCCGCAAATACCATGGGTTTCACGTCCTCAAATCCTTTAATCGCAGCATCGCACGGATTTTCTGTAAGCGTTATGGTGTCTCCAACCTTTACTTCTTTGGCTTGTTTAATACCAGAGATTATATAACCGACGTCACCCGTTCCAACCGTGTTCTTTGGGGATAAATCCATTTTTAATATTCCGATTTCATCCGCATTGTAGTCTCTACCTGTATTGAAAAATCGAACTTTGTCTCCTTTTCTTAAAACACCGTTTCTGATCCTGTAATACGCAATAATTCCGCGAAAGGGATTAAATACAGAATCAAAAATCATGGCCTGCAGTGGAGCGTTTTCATTTCCTTTTGGAGCGGGGATACGCTTAATTACAGCCTCTAAAATTTTATCTACACCTAAACCTGTTTTTCCTGATGCAGGAATAATATCCTCAATATCACAGCCAATTAAATCTATTATTTGATCCGAAACTTCTTCAGGCATTGCGCCTGGCAAGTCCATTTTATTGAGAATAGGAATTATTTCAAGGTCGTGTTCTAAAGCCAAGTATAGATTTGAAATGGTTTGTGCTTCAATCCCTTGAGAGGCATCAACAATCAAAAGTGCTCCTTCGCATGCAGCAATGGAACGCGAAACTTCGTACGAAAAATCTACGTGTCCAGGGGTGTCAATTAGGTTCAGGATGTATTCTTGTCCTTCGAATTTATAGTTCATTTGGATAGCGTGGCTTTTAATAGTAATTCCACGTTCTCGTTCCAAATCCATATCATCTAAGGCTTGCGCTTGCATTTCACGGTCGGAGATGGTACCTGTTATTTGCAATAATCTATCCGCCAAGGTGCTTTTTCCGTGGT
>VGMK01000041.1 GCA_016866375.1 Bacteroidota bacterium | reverse complement strand
ACGGTTTATGAGGGGGATGGAAATCTAAAACTGTTATAATAATTGCTTTTATTTTTTACAAAAACCCTATTTTTAACCCGTGCCTGTCTGCCGTGGTAGAAGTGAAATCCGTGAATTAATAGAAGCCTTGGTGGCGTTTCTGCATACCCAAATGGCTGCTACTTGGCAAAGGTTTACACGTAGGATGCTTTTTTTCCATTGAAACTTACCAAGCAATAAGAAGGGCAAAGCAGGGTGAATTTTTCCTTTCATCGCTCTTGATTTCTCCTAAAAACCCTATCTTTAACCCATGAGCGAAATCCGTGAATTAATAGAAGCCTTGGTGGCGTTTCGAGATGCGAGAGATTGGCAGCAATTTCACGATTCCAAAAATTTGGCAGTGGCGCTCTCCATTGAAGCAGCTGAACTGAACGAAGTATTTCTCTGGAAAGATGTGAAAGCTTCTGAAGAAGTGGATAAATCCAAAATCAAAGAAGAACTTGCCGATGTGTTTGCCTATGCTTTGCTACTAGCTGAAAAACACGGACTCGACGTGAAAGAAATTGTGCTCGAAAAAATCGCCAAAAACAACGAAAAATATCCCGTTGACAGAGCCAAAGGCAGCGCTAAGAAATATGATGAGTTATGATTATCTGCGCGGCGTGTAGACAATTGTACTTCAATTAAGTAGAAAAAGCATGGAAGACTTTCTACCTTCTTTACACATAAACAAGTACGCCTTTACAAAGGAAGGAGCGGTGGAATACACCCTAAATTCATTCATGAAAAATGCTTGGCCTATCGTTTACATCATAAAAAATGATCAACTTGGTGAGGCGTATGTGGGTGAATCTACGAATGCCATAAATAGAATACAACAGCATTTAAGCAATCCAGAAAGACAACGACTAAAAGATTTATTGGTAATTAGCTGTGACAAGTTTAACAAATCGGCGGTGTTGGATGTAGAATCGGAACTGATTAAATACATGAGCTCAGATGGCCGTTACAAACTTCAAAATGCTAATTCCGGACTTGTTGATCATAATTATTACCAACGGAAAAATTATCAGCAGTTATTTCAACGGATATGGAGTTTTTTGTTGAATGAAAAATATGCGAAGAACCCTTTGCAGCGAATTGATAATTCGGATTTATTCAAATACAGCCCCTATAAAGCCTTGACTACAGATCAGCACGAATCTGTGTTACAAATTCTAAAGACCCTGAATTTACCCGGAAAACAAACCTTGTTCGTTGAAGGTGGCGCAGGTACAGGGAAGACGATTTTGGCCGTTTATTTAATGAAGTTGCTTTCTACACAGATTCAAGCGCATCATATCGACGATTCTGATCATGTGTATGCGGAAGAGATTTTGAATGTGGTAAACTTTCACAAAAATTATCCAAAACCAAAGATTGCCCTGGTGGTTCCCATGACATCTTTACGAAAAACACTCAAAAAAGTCTTTGGACAAATAAAAGGCTTGAGTTCTGCGATGGTTATTGGACCTTCGGAAGCGGCAAAAGAACATTTTGATATTCTGATTGTGGATGAAGCCCACCGTTTGCGTCAACGAAAGAACATTACCAACTTTGCAAGTTTCGACGAGACCAATGCGCGACTTGGGTTCGATAAACACGAAGGAAACGAATTAGATTGGATTTTAAAAATGTCTACTTTTCAAGTATTATTTTATGACGAGGGACAATCCATCAAACCGTCTGACATTAACAAAGAAGTTTTCAGCAAGAAAAAATGGAGTGCTAAACTAGTGCGTTTGCAATCGCAGTTGCGCGTTAAGGGCGGTGCAGATTACATTTCCTTTGTAGACAACCTACTTCATGGTTCGTGTGCTAACTATATTCCTTTTGAAAATAGTAATTACGAGCTAAAACTTTTTGATTCTCTTGCAGATTTGTACGCGGCCTTGCGCGAAAAGGAGGACGAATTTGGGTTGTGTCGTTTATTATCTGGCTACTCATGGGAATGGAAATCACAAAAAGCGGATGTTCCGGATATCGCGTTGGATGGGGTTTCTTTGAAATGGAACAGTACTAATGAGGATTGGATTAACAGTCCAAATGCCTTTCAGGAAGTTGGGTGTATTCATACCACACAAGGTTACGACCTTAATTACACCGGACTCATTTTCGGTACCGAGATTACCTATAGCGAAACCACCAATCGCATGGAGGTTATTCCGGCAAACTACAAAGATAAAAAGGGAAAACACGGAATTGATGACCCAGAAAAACTCCGTAGCTATATCCTGAACATCTACCACACCATGATGCTACGAGGTATTCGTGGAACGTATATTTATGTGTGTGATGAGAAGTTGAGGGAGTATTTTAAAGAATATCTTAGTATTACGAGTTCAAGATAAAAGAATAGTGAATCAATGGTTATTGAAAAGAGCGAAATAGTAGTTTTTAAACCCAAGCATGGCAATACCGAATTTCAATTGGTAATGGATGGTAATGCTGAAACTATTTGGGTAACGGAACAGCAAATAATGGAACTTTTTGATAAAGCACGCAGAACCATTGGTGAGCACATCAGAAATATTTATGCAGAGGGTGAACTGGAAAAAGATTCAACATGGCGGGAATTCCGCCATGTTCAGGAAGAAGGCAGTCGGAAAGTAGAGCGAAAAGTCTCTTTGTACAACTTGGATGTTGTAATATCTGTTGGATATCGTGTAAAATCAAATGTAGGAATAGAGTTTCGTAAATGGGCAACCCAGAAGCTCAGAGAATATTTGATTCGAGGTTACGTGATCAATCAAAATAGAATTGAACAACTAGGACAAGAAGTGGAGGTGCTTAAGTCGGGCATTCGCATTTTAAATAGGGTGATCGAAGAGAAATCAGAATGCTTGAAGTTAGACTGGTTGACAGAGTTCTCTTCGGGATTGACCCTTCTAGACGATTACGATAATGAGAATCTTGATAAGACAGGATTAACCAATGCGAAAGCTGTATACCCCGAGCTCCGTTCTTATTATGAGCTGATCGAATCCATGAAAACAGAATTCAATTCTCAGGTATTCGGAATTGAGAAGGATAAAGGATTCGAAAGTGCCATCAATCAAATCGGAAAAGGAATGGACGGTCAAGATTTTTATACTTCAATAGAGGAGAAATCGGTAGTTTTACTGTATCTTATCACCAAGAACCATGCGTTCACCGATGGGAATAAACGAATTGCCGCCGCCTGTTTTCTTCTGTTTCTCAAAACAAATAAAATTGTATGAGAAATATACGGCTGGATTGTTTGCGGTGGAGAAGAAAGGGAAAAAAAGGAAGAATTAATGAAGTTTAATTATGATTTCAATACGAGGGATTAGAATGGATGTAGAAACGGAAATTTATGAATCAATAAATTTATCATTATAATCATTATTCAGATTGAAAAGTATTTTCACCATACCAGATCTTGAATTGAACCAAGAGTCCTCAGTTGACCCCCTTGGAATGCAAGTCGTTTGGACAAAATACGGGCAGGATATTTTCGGAGAAAAAATTAATACTATTGCCAATGATTTGAGAGTATTAACTTTTAATCTGTTTCATTCTCAGGTATTACGAAAAATCTTCGAAAGTCATGCAAATGAACTAAATGAAGCCAAATCAAAGTTTAAAAAATTTCAATCAGACTTTGATGTCAAGGCCGGTTTGCTAATCCTCATGGAGGATTTGGTAACCCATATTTTTTACCAAAATAAACAGGCGGATGCTGAATTATTAGGTGTATTGGGAATGACCAAAGCCCGATCCCTATACAATTCCAAAAGCCAAGAAGAAATATTTGTAAGTGCAGAAAAATCAAAAGGAATTTTGGTGCGCCAAATCAACTTAGGTATGATGGGAAGGTATAAAGGAGCGATGATAAGTATGGGGTTCTTCGATCGTTCTTTTTCTTTTAATCCGAGCACGTGGGAAAATATTGACTCAATTCAACTTTTACAAGAATTCCAGGAATTAGAATCTGTCCTGATTGACTTTATTGTGCAATTCGTGTTGAAAGTAAAGAGTTCAGAAGAACCTACAATTAGTCTGCACACACTTCAAGAAAGTCCGTTTTGGGATAAACTATCTTCTCATTACATAAAGAGTTTTAGCACCCGAAAACTGTCAATAAAACTACAAGACTTTTGGAAAGATAGCCTCGGATTTAATTCAGGTGCTGCTGCAGCTATTTTTAGTATAGTTTCTGAATTACAACCGAATCAAGAAATAAATCACAAAACAATTTTTGAATCAGCAGCCCTTCGACTAGTGAATGAACCCTCGGAAGAACAAAAAATTCATACTATCCTCAAAGTTGAACCTGTGTTATCACACTTGAGCTTTATTTTTCGATACATTGCCCAACCATCCGTTACTGTTTTGAATGAGGAGTGTATGACTTTAATTCGAGAAATTCGCCAACTTATTCGCAATGAAATAAATCTTTCCGAGGTGGACGTTCATCCAAGATTGCAAAAATTAGTGGGAATTTTACACGAAAATATGGACGAAAAGACATTTATTTTTAAATTATTGAATTACCACAAAGACGTTATGAATTCGAGAGGCGGAACATCTTGGTTGGATATATTGGAAGATCTTAATATTCGTCATTTTTTTGCCCCTAATTTGCCTGATTCATACAATACATTGGAAAAATACCTCGTAAAAAAACCGTGGCGACATACGTATTACGTTGAAACATTACTTTCCATGAAACAAAGTCTTAATTAATGGATAAAGGGATAAAACTATATCGCTATTTTGAACAAGAACTCACGAAAATGGGAGTCATCAAACGTGCTTGGTTTACTACCTTTAACTTGGATATTAGTTTTGTTGAGAAATACCTATTATCGATTCTTACTGGTAACTTTCCTTCAGATCTGAAAATACCTCAGGATTATGAAATAATAAATGATAAACTGGCAGCATCCGAGGAAGACCTAATTAACGATAAATTAGAATTCAAAGTTTTTTATGATTACCGTGCATTGATGGCTACCGGACGTGGCAAACAAACAACAGCGCCACTTTATCCTATTGATATCAAGCAACTTAACCCGAATGAAACAAAAACATTTGAACACGGAGTTTTTCATCCTAAAGTGATACTCCTCGAAGGATATGACGGTAGATTTTGGCTTATGGTATCCTCAGCAAACTTAACCTTTGGTGGATGGGGTAAAAATCGGGAATGCTTTTTTTTGGAGGAATTAAAGGATAAAGAAAATATCAGCGAGGTACTCATTTTCTTTGGGAAACTTTTCAGTAATGAAAAAGAAGAAAACGAACAGGGAATGATAAAATCTTTGAAAAGAAAAATGCAGGGAGCAAAACCTACTGCATCTTGGAAATTTCAATCTTCATTTTCAGTTAACTCATTTGTAGATAGTCTCGTTCAAAAAAAGCCTTGTTCAAATCTAACCGTTTGGAGTCCTTACTTCGCTAAAGATTTGTTTGAAATACTATCGAGCCATTTTTCAGAAGTTGAAACAATACATGTAGTTCCAGATCAAAGTGCTGCCGGAAAAATTCGATTAACTGAAGGTAATTATGAAAGGTGCATAACTCAGAAAAAGGTTATTTTCAAACAAGAAAAATTACCTACTGAATTAACGGAAGCATTGGCTCATGCGAAGGTATGGATTACGGATGACTATGTAGCTATTGGTTCATGGAATATGACGGAAGCTGGAATGAACACTTCAAATGTTGGAGGCAATAACATTGAGGCAGGAATTATTTCTCGAATTGATTCTAACATCAAAAAGGAGCTGACAAATCATTTAGAAATATTACATTATCCAATTTGTTCTGAAGCAGCAGAATTGCAAGACGAAAAACAAGAACTCTTAGTAAATTTTCCCATTGTCATTGATTTGGTTCTAAATTGGGAATTGCTTCGTATTGAATTAGCAAGCCCAACTTTTGATGAGCTCCTTAATAGCCTATCACTTGATACAAGTATTGAAGTTCCTGGCCTAGGACTAAAGAGCATACATGAATTGAAGTATGGTATAAATTGTCGAGAAGCAATTAAATCACTTGTAACCAATCGTTATTATAAAGTTGTGCAAAATGATGAAGTTTGCTATTCGGGCTATTTTCGAGAAGTTGGATTTGCCAACCGTCCAACTCATCGATTTGAGAATTTAGACGATTTAATGAAAGGTTGGGTAAATGAACGTCCAGAAGATAAACAAGAACTTCAACGATTGATTTATTCTTCAGAAATGGAGGGTTACGAGATGTATGACAATAGCAAGCAAATACTCTCCGGAACCGGAAGCAATGCTTGGTTTATGAGTTTCTATGCTTTTGAATGCATTAGCAATCGAATTAGTGAAACGCAAAAAATAAATGAACCATCAGAACGCAAAAAGAATTTGATTAAAATTGGTCGCGTGCTACCGGGAAGCATAACAGAATTGAGTCAACATCTCACGGAATTGTCAAGAGTATTGAAAGGTGACCCAAGTAATTTCAAAAAAAGTCCTATTTATTTATGGTTTTTAATTGAAAAAACAAATGTTTTAATTCAAAAATACAATACACTAATTCAAGACGAAAATGAATCATTAAATCAACTTGAAAACGGATCACTAAAAAGTTACCTTAATATTAATGACTCCAAGCTACAAAATCAATGGGAAGGCTATATTCATCAATTATTGAAGGAAGAGTAAAATGAAGATTACCCCAGAATATATTGATAAAATTGTAAGATTTAATGTCCGAGATAAAGAATGGGTCTATTCTTCAGAAGGGACAGACATGTGTAGTTTACAAGTTAAAGGAACTGCCAAAATTTACAATTTACTTCAAGAACATAGATTGGCTTTATTGGCAGATGAGGTTGGTATGGGTAAAACCATACAATCTTTAAGCGTTATTGCTGCTTTATGGAACGAAAAACCGAATGCAAAAATATTAGTCCTGGTTCCGAGGGAAGAAATCGGCAGGAATTGGGAAAAAGAATACCTCAATTTTATCCGACATCACTACAAACACACGGATGAAATCGTAAAATCCATTGCTGGACAAGTACCTGTAAAAAAAATGATTCAAACAGGGAACTTGTATCATTTAACTAAAGAAATACAACAAGGATGGGGTCAATTGTTTGTTGCTAAAATTTCATCTTTTAGTTCCTTAATGGCCGCCGATCGCAGTATAGAAAGATTAGAAAAGCTTGGTATTGAAGAGTTAGATCCTGCCAAAAGTTTGAGTAAAAACAAAGACTTGTCTTATAATAACGAATTGATGAGGCTATTACGCAATGAAATAATGCGGTATAGTCCCACCGGAGAACCTTATTTTGATCTCATTATTATTGATGAAGCGCATTATTTGAGAAGGAGAGAAGGAACAAGCTTAAAAGTTAATTCTGCATCACTATTTTTCGGAAAACCAGATTCAAATGATTATTCACCAATAGCAGAAAAGGTTTTGTTGCTAACAGCAACTCCAAATCATAGTTCCTCAAAAGACATCCATAATATTGTTGCTTATTTCTCAGATCAATTCAATGATTTACCATACAACATGATTCTAGAGAAAATCTGCGTTAGAAGATTGAGGAGATTAAGTAAAAAAGGGCTGAATAAATACAATTACAGAAGAGAACTTGCCTCAGAAAGTAATTTTGAAAATGATCCATTGAGTGAATCTTTTTTTGCGCTCTATCAACATCAATTAGCCAAAGAACTTTTCAAAAAGAAAAAAAGTGGTGGTCAGGGTGCAAATAGGATGATGCGCTACTTGGAAGGTGTTGAATTCATTCCTACAGAAAAACAAGTTAAAAATGAACAAAATACAGAGCCACAAGAAGATGCTCTTTTACAAAATTCTTCAGATTTCACAACAGGTTCAGATACTCAAATATTATTAGATATCTCCTCAAAATATAAGTATGTTTTTAAGTCAAATCCCAAGCATCCAAAATACGATAAATTAGTTACGGATTTGAGTCAAAACCATAAAAATGAAAAGGGAGTTGTATTCGTTCGTCGAATTGCATCTGTTTATGAAATAGCCAAACGAATCATTGAATTTGAAGATGAACGATTACACAAGACCTATAAACTCGCTTTTTTGAGTGACAAAATTCCATTTGCTGAATTGAATAGAAAAAGTTTTCACAATTCAAAGGGAAAGAATATTGAACTTGATGAAGAACATGAATTCAATGACCAACGTGCAATTATACGGGAGGAAATATCAGGAAAAATTCCTCAGTCTAAAATTCTTAATTTATTCAAGATAATTAAACAAGATGCTATTCCAGCTACTGATGCCTCAAATTTTAGGTTGAAGTTTTCTCATTCAAAACCTTCTATTTTTTCCTTATTTTTTTCAATTGGGGCCGATTATTATAAAGAACCCTACCTGAATCTCAATTCTCATCGATTTGAAATAGGCTCAAGACACTTAGAAAATTTTTACCTTTCAGCATTAATTTACAGAACTATAAAAATCAAGGATGTAGCGATAAGAAAGGATATTCAAAGTCTTTTACTTACAAAACAACCTTTGGATAATCCTACAATAATAGACAAACCGATTCATACGTTGCTAACGCTCTTTTTTGAGGTGCTATCTGAAGACAAAGAAAAAGACCTAATTATAAAAGCTTATGAAGAACTTAACTTTTATGAAAGAGAGTCCTTTTCCAATTTTATTGAGAAAGGCACATTGCTCGCTTCTATTGCTGTAGCTTGGCTGTATGAAGTCTATCTTCGAAGTGAATCCACTTTCTTTACTTCACCTTTAAAACATTATCAAGTATTTTGCGAGCTCGTTAGGGCAGAATTAAAGGGTCAAAGACTGTATAACCAAATCAAAGAGAGTATTCTCCATTTTAAAACAATCTACAGCAAAGTTTTCAGCATCAATAGTTTAAGTGAGCTTTTAACAGAAAGTTGGGATTCATTCAATAATGCACAGCCTATTTATCCTTACAATGCCGATAATTCCAATCAGAAAGTCCTTCGTTGTTTTAATACGCCTTTTTATCCTGATTTTTTGGTTGCCACTTCGGTTTTACAAGAAGGGGTGAATCTTCAGTATTTTTGTAAAACTATCTACCATTATGGCATGGCTTGGACACCAGGTGATAATGAACAGCGAATAGGCAGAATCGATCGTATGTTCGGCAAGATAGAGCGTGAGCTTGAAAAAAATGAGGATGCAAACCTTTTGATTTATTATCCATTTTTGAGGAATAGTATCGATGAAGATCAACTAAAAAGATTTGTAAAACGTAAGTATTTTGAAGAACGCATAATTGATAAAGGTGCAATTACAGAAAACTCTGATGGTTTTGATTTTCAGCAAACAGACAATGAAGATTGGTTGCAATTCTTGCGTTCTCCCATTCAAAATGAAATAGGTGATCCTTATCCTACAACAAATGAAGACTTTACTTCCATTAAATGTGAATATAAAAATCGTGAAACAATAACCCTTAAACCCTTTCATCAAGCAATTTTTAACGCAATTTCATCTCTGACAAAATATAATTCCCAAATCTTTTCTTTCGAACAAGATGGTGAATTTAAATTATTGGTAGATCCACAATTGAACACCCGGAAACAACCAGTTGTAATTGAAACAATACTTGATCCAATTGGTACTGGAATTTATGGAAATAGCGTTTATTGCGTCCGATTAAAAACACCTTTAGCGCCAATTTCGAAATTTTCGAAATTTTTTAAAACAACTTTTTCTACCAGTGATGCAATAAAGTCAATTTACAACCGAAATGTAAAATTATGTGTGGATCCATCGCAAAGAACAGGGTCTATTTGGGGTATATACATGGCTACTGAATTACCCTTGTTTCTCACAACGTTAGATAATAATTTATTAAGTCAAGAAGAAATTCAAAATGCCTTCGAACAATTGATTAATTGTGCAGATTTTGTTGAATTAAATTTATTGAAAAGTGATTTAAAAAAGGAAGATTTAAATCTGCCCATTTCAGATATTGAGCCTTTAAATGAAATATCACTTCCAAAGGCAAGATCAGTTGAATCTATTCCTGAAGGATGGAAAATAGAGAATACGCACCTCGTTAAAGAGTTATCTACAGAATCTCCTTTATTTAGGGAGGAAAAAGATGTTTTCGTAAACAATCACAATCATCTTTTTCTTAAAACTATTTGGAAAAATCAATCGGTTAAAATTGAAATCTCACACCCTAAAATAGATGCACATGAAAAAGAATTAACTGTTTTGGCAAAACATCTTGAGGTTTTTGAAAAATCATTGAATTTCGCAAATTAACAAATGATTATAATACGATTATTGACAATCTTAATCTAAGCTTGTCAAACACGCAAACGACACGTCCGCATAAAAGTAAGCACAGATAAATACGCCATCCTCAACCAAAATCGGTCACGGTATTATTAAAAAACGAGGAGTAAGTATAGGAGGAAGTGATTATTGAATTTGGGTTAAAAATCTACTCATTCTCCTCGTAATAATACGAGTAATCAATTCCCTTCATGTACATTTCTCGATCGTTGATTTTATCGGTCAGGGCATATAAAATAGTGGTTTTTAGCAATTGACTATTGATAGGACTTGCAATCATGGCATTCATATAGTCGCCCTTGGAAATTTGGCTCCAATCCACACATTTTTTGAGTCGTTTCTTAAGAATTAAATCCAACCAAATTCTCGCGCTTCTTCCATTACCTTCCATAAATGGATGCGCAATGTTCATCTCAACATATTTCTCCACGATTTCATCAAAGTTATTTTCGGGCAAATCCTCAATTTGTTTGAGTGTTTCACCCAGAAATCGGGATACAGCAAATTGAAAACCACCTTTTGAAATATTCTTTTGTCGAATTTGACCAGCAAAGTCATACAGTCCACCAAAAAGGTAGGCATGGATTTGCTGCAAGCCCTTGGTTGTTCCAACTTCGATACTTTCTATGAATGAACTTTCAAATAAAGCATATGCTTTTTTCTTACTTTGACCATCGATGCTATTATCACTATATAAAAACCAATCTAGAAATTTCATAGCTCCGATATTCGGAAAATTTTTAGCCAGCAAAATCACCCTATCACTATCCAACATATCGGTTTTATATTTTTTTCCATCTGCTGCTTGAAGTTTCAGTTGGGTAGTGAGACTAACCAACTCATGTTTTTCTTTCTTCAATTTTGCCTTCAGGTATTTCCAATAATTTCTGGTTTTCGTGTAATCGTCTTGATCGGTTAGCACAGCAACAATATCCAATACGCTGAACCACCATTTGGCGTTTTCCTCGTCCCAAACAGCTCGAACCTCGCGGTCATTAAAAAAACGAATGGATATTTTTTGGTTGTTCATTGAAAGATTAAAGATACGAATTTCAACTCGAAAAGAAGTGGAGAGAAGCAAAAAGCCAAACGAATAGCCGCACGCACATCATTGAAGCGAGTTATTAGCCACAATTTAGGTTTCAAAGCACCGAAAGGATTTGGGTGGTTCACAAATCCAAAAAAAGCAGTGTACAACAAAACATCACGAGGTTGTTTGGTCAACTTACTTTTCTTGGTTTCATTTGGCGTCCTAACATTTTCCATTCCATCTTGCGATTTCAAGAAATCGGATAAAGCTGGCGGCACTTATGTCAAACCCTCCGTAAACTACAAAGGTCAAACACGCAAAGGGCACGTCCGCAGAAAAGTTAGTACAGACAAAAACGCAATCAAAAATCAAAATCGTTCACGGTATTATTACCAAACAAGAGGTAAATACCGGAGAAAGAAAAACTAAAAAAACACCAAGTTTCAAGGATTATTCTTCCTCATCCCAAATTTGAATTTGCTCTTCTTTAGTCACATTTATTGAGGGAATTCCATTTTTATCTAATTCTACTTTTCCTGTAACAACGATGTATTTTCCCTTCAATTCTTCTTCTGGTCTATAGCTAAAGTTCCTTCGTCCATTTTTCCAAATATTGATACTGAATATTTGATTAGGAAAGGACTGATCCAAATTCAAAAATGTAGATTGTGACTTTGGAATAAACTTCGTGCTTACAACCTTTCCTACAATAGAAACTATAGTTCCTACTTTTGATGATGCTTGCTGCGTATTGAAATGATCTTTTGGTAATTCAAAAGGACTCAATGGCTCAACATCATTAGCGTTACGCTGAGTCATCCAATTATTAAAATCAGATTTAGATTCAATTCTTAATTCCAAAGCATCATCAATTGATGGAAAAAAATCAAGCCCAGTTAATTGTTCAATACTATCAATACTCACAACATACTCACTCAATCTTCCTTCACATTTTTTGTTTGGCATCAAGAAAGCCATACCTCTGGGCTTATCCTGTGATACATCAACAATTATTTTATAGTGTAATTGAGGAATGCGTAACTTGTTTACTGAACGTTCAATAATTGGCAAGCCATCGTTTAAAACAGGTCCAGTAAGAATGTAAAATGTTTTTTTCTCTTGGTCAACAACTGACCTAAGTAAACCCTCCAAATCAGCCCACGATTCTCGATTAAACTCCTTCCTTTGCGGAGTCATATTGCTATAATAATACGATTCACTTAGTGCAATTGAAGACCACCTAAAATCTGCGGAAGGAGCTAAATGCCCACGATCAAATCCAAAACCATCATCAGAAAAAGTCCCGTCCGCTTCCTCCTTTCGTAGGAAATAATCTGCTTCAACTGCACTACCACATTTTACTTTTTCATCTACTCTAAAATCATCAGACCTTGATACATTTCCGAACGTAACATCTGGAGTTAGCATGTGAAAACTCCATTCCGCCATATCATAATCACAATTAAATCCTAAAATCATTCCTGAATGCTCAATGATTTCTAATCCCCTCTTACTACTAGGATATCCAACTGACTTCATCATATTACGTAGCTCAGCCAATTTTAGAATTTCAATTTCAGCAACTAAATCTTTCTCCTTTGTTTTAAGTGCTTCAAGTTCCGCTGTCTTCGATTTTAAATCAGTTTGTCCATAAACTGAAACACTAACTAAAAACCCAATTATCAATCCAATAATACGGTTCATATTTTTACATTTATTTATAAAATTAACTTAAAGAAATTAAAGAAAAGAAAAAGCGGTCTTCGTCCTTCTCATCACAGCTTCAGAAAACATAAGAACGATCACTGATCGTGATCTCCAAGCGTATAACAAGCGGTTCGTCAAGGTATGCATAGATGCAGTTATTGT
>VGMK01000040.1 GCA_016866375.1 Bacteroidota bacterium | reverse complement strand
CCTCTTCTTCATCAAATTGCTCCTGTGCCTTTTCTACCAAGGAAACGACATCACCCATTCCTAAAATCCTATCCGCCATTCGTTTCGGATAGAAAACGTCTAGGGCATCCATTTTTTCACCAGTACCAACGAATTTTATGGGTTTATTAACAACTGCCTTAATAGAAAGTGCCGCCCCACCCCTCGTATCGCCGTCCAATTTTGTTAGAACCACTCCATCAAAACTGATCTTTTCATTAAAAGCTTTGGCGGTATTCACAGCATCTTGTCCAGTCATTGAGTCAACGACAAAAAGCGTTTCACTCGGTTTTATTGCAGATTTAACACGTGCAATTTCATCCATCATTTGTTCATCTATTGCAAGACGGCCTGCAGTATCCACTATTACAACATTAAATCCTTTACTTCTTGCGTGAATCACCGCATCTTGAGCAATTTTAACCGGATTTTTCTCCTCGCGATTTGAATAAACTTCAATGCCAAGCTGCTCTCCCAATACGTGTAATTGATCAATTGCTGCTGGACGGTAAACATCACATGCTACAAGCAAGACATTTTTCCCTTTTTTAGATTTTAAATAGTTCCCTAATTTTCCTGAAAAAGTAGTTTTTCCTGAGCCCTGGAGCCCTGACATAAGAACTATCGCCGGACTACTTTTTAAATTAATTTCAGATTCATTTCCTCCCATCAACTCCACCAATTCTTCATGGCAAATCTTCACCATTAACTGACCCGGAGAAACAGCTGTTAAAACATCTCTGCCAAGAGCTTTATCCTTGACAATATTTGTAAATTGCTTGGCGGTATTGAAGTTGACGTCCGCGTCCAAAAGAGCCCGCCTTACTTCTTTTAATGTTTCTGCAACATTTATCTCTGTAATTTGGCCCTGCCCTTTAAGGACTTTAAATGCCCTTTCAAATTTATCGGTAAGATTTTCAAACATAATATTTGGTTATCACACAAAGATAATGAATGACATGGTGAGAAATACACAAAAAATTGGAAATGAGATTAAACTATGAAATGTCTGTTACCAAGTTCTTTTTCTCAATTATCTTTCTTATGTTGATCAAGGCGTATCGCATTCTTCCTAATGCTGTATTAATGGAGATGTTTTCTGCACATGCAATTTCTTTAAAGGACATGTCGCGAAAAATACGCATTTCCACAATTTCTTTTTGAGCCTTTGGTAAGTAATCAATTAGTTTAATCATTTGGGATTCTAATTCATCATATGATTTTTGCTGAAGGTAATTTTTTTCATCTGAAGCAATTTTATGAAAAATGGAATATTCCTCGTCAAAAGGATTGGTTTCACTAATCATACGTAGCTTATTTTGTCTCCTGAAATGATCGATAACTAAATTAGATGAGATCCTCATCACCCAAGACAAAAACTTACCCTCATCCTTATAATTTCCACTTTTTAGGGTATTAATAACTTTTACAAAAGTATCTTGAAAAATATCATTGGCGAGAGCAGAATCACGTACTTTCGAGAGAATAAATTTAAATACTACGTCCTTGTACCTTAGCAATAATACTTCAAAGGACTTTTCGCTACCAAGAATATACGACTGGATTAAATCACGGTCTGTTTTGGAATATAAGATCATTTTTTACAATTTAAGGTTGTGCACAACGGTTAAAAGTAAATTTGATCTATAGGCCGAAATTTTATTTTGAGCTAATTTAGCACATTGGAGCCAAATGACCAAAATAAATTTTCATTTAAAAGTGAAGAAAATTCAAAATGCGCTGTAGAATTCTCGTTTTAGGTTGGATTACTTTACTTGTTTTTCCAATTCCTGCTTTTCTATTGCTGCATATTCAGGAAGGGATGGATTTTTTCGATTTTATATCATTGAAAACATTTCAGATCATCCCTATCGGTTTTGGGTTACAACTTGGTTTTGTGTATGGGCTATTTGCATATTTGATGATGAGTGCACCATTTTTTGACAAAGTACCAAACCGAGTGGAGCATACTGTCCAGAGCATGAATCTAAAATGGTACGACGGAATATTTTTATCCGTTTGTGCCGGTATTGGTGAAGAGCTATTGTTTCGGGTTGGCATTCAATATTATTTAGGGTGGCTTCCTACTGCTATTATTTTTGTTGCGATTCACGGTTATTTAAATCCTTGGAATTGGCGTTTTTCTATATACGGTATACTTTTACTCCCTTTCATATTCCTTTTGTCAGTTGGAATCTATACTTTCGGAATCTGGTTTGCAATATCCGCCCATTTCATGTATGATGCCGTTCTGTTTAGCATTTTAATAAATAAAAAAGTAAAACATGTTGAATAATTATTTACAATCTCCATCCGTCCAGTGGTTTCGTTACAGTGTAAGAATATTTTGGTTATTCGGGATAGTGCTTGTCATGTTCACTGACAAATTCACAATACACAAAAAACTTAACAGTTATGGCACGGAGTGGCTCGACTATTTTATGCGTTACTACACTTATCTTGGTGACGGAATATTTGCGGTTGTTCTGTCTATATTTTCTTTTATAAAAAATATGCGATTGGGAATATTATTGTTATTCTCGTTTTTAGGCTCTGCCATGATTGCACAACTTTTAAAACGAACAGCTTTCAAAAATTTCCAAAGACCTTACTACTATTTTAAAAATGATTCAAGCTTCCGTTTTATAGAAAATTTTGATTACCATTCTGATTATTCATTTCCATCTGGTCATGCGACTTCATGTTTTGCCATCTTTACAATTTTAGCATACCATTTTGAAGTAAAAATTTCCTACCAGCTTGTATTTGCTCTTTTGGCTATTTCAGTTGCCTTTTCGAGGGTCTATCTTTCTCAGCATTTTACTCAAGACATTATCGCGGGCTCAATGATTGGCTATATTTTCTCTAGTATTTCTTGGATCTACCTTCAAGATAAATTGACCAAATTTAATCGACCATTTAAAAAGGCCAATTAGTAATTTTCTTTTAATAATCAATTCTAGCACAAAAACAATTGTTCGCTTTATGAGTAAATTGTATACTGAAGAAATAGTAAATTTGTCAAAAAAAATAAATGCCAAGTATATCGATCAAAGCAGAGGCCATGCCTGCTTCCCCCATCAGGAAATTAGTGCCTTATGCAGAGGCCGCAAAAAAAAGGGGAACCAAAGTTTACCACTTGAATATAGGGCAACCCGATATTGAGACTCCTGAAGTGGCTTTACGAGCAATTAAACAACTTGATAGAAAGGTAATTGAATACTCGCACTCAGCAGGTTTTGAAAGCTATCGAAATAAATTGTCTATTGCATACTTGAATCAAGGCTTACCCATTAATACCGAGGATATTTTGGTCACGACTGGAGGTTCAGAGGCCTTGATTTTTGGATTTATGTCCACATGTAATCCGGGGGATGAAATCATTATTCCTGAGCCATTTTATGCCAATTACAATGGATTCGCAGTGAGTGCTGGACTTTCCGTTGTTCCGGTTACTTCTCACATTGAAAAAAGTTTTGCGCTCCCACCTGTAGAAGAAATAGAATTAAAAATTACAAACAAAACAAAAGCAATTGTAATCTGTAATCCTGGAAACCCTACGGGGTATCTCTATTCTCAAAAAGAACTGGAACAACTTCGCGATATTGTAAAAAAATATGACCTTTTCTTGTTTGCAGATGAAGTTTATCGCGAATTTTGTTACGATGGTCATAAACCCTTCTCTGTGATGAATCTAAAGGGCATTGAGAATCATGTTGTAATGGTTGATTCCGTATCGAAACGCTATTCAATGTGCGGCGCAAGAATTGGAGCTCTGATAACAAAGAATAAGGAGGTCATGGCAGCAGCTTTGAAATTCGGTCAAGCCAGACTTTCGCCTCCAACAGTTGACCAAATTGCGGCAGAGGCGGCCCTTGACACACCCCAATCGTATTTTGACAATGTAGTTTCCGAATATGTTGAGCGAAGAAACATTATGGTTGACGGATTGAATGCAATCCCTGGAGTATTTTGTCCAAAACCGTCGGGTGCATTTTATTGTGTTGCGCGATTTCCTGTGGATGACGCTGAAAGGTTTTGTCAATGGCTTTTAGAGGAGTTTAATTATAAGGGACAAACTGTAATGATGGCTCCTGCAAACGGCTTTTACTCTACCGGTGGAGCCGGAAAAAATGAAGCGAGAATCGCTTATGTTTTGAATAAAGAATCGTTACGAAATGCGGTTGAATGCCTAAAGGAAGCGCTCCTTGTATACCCCGGAAAAGTATAACAATTTGATCATGACTGTTGACCAACTACTTGATGACGTTATAGATGAAAGAAAATCTGCCGTCGAAAAATTAAGACAAACTATTCTTCAAAATTTACCAAAAGGGTTCGAAGAAACTGTAAGCTACGGGATGATAAGTTATGTCGTGCCTCATTCATTTTATCCTAAGGGATATCATTGTGACCCAAAAATTCCCCTTCCCTTTTTAAGTTTCGCATCTTAAAAAAACTCTTTGAACTTATACCATATGGGAATTTATGCGGATAAGGACCTATATAATTGGTTTACAGATGAATACCCTCTTTATTGTTCTCAAAAACTAGACATAGGAAAATCGTGTATTCGCTTTAAAAAAGTCAATGATATTCCCTTCGATTTAATCGGTCAAATCGTTCAAAAAATGACGCCTATACAATGGATAGAGACTTACGAAGAGGCATTTTTAAAAAAAAATAAACAATTTATTTTAAGAAGCAATTCTGATAGGTTTGTCTTTCAAATGCTGCTTTTTTCTAATTTAGTGTAATGAACTATGTGATTGTCGATGTTGAAACTACCGGCGGAGGACCAAAAACTTCCAAGATCACAGAGTTGGCTATTTACAAACATAACGGTACTGACATTATTGAAGAATTTGTCACCTTACTAAACCCTGAGCAAAGCATTCCAGATTTTATTGTTCGCCTCACAGGGATTACCGACAAAATGGTTGAAAATGCCCCTAAATTTTATGAAATAGCAAGGAAAATAATTGACTTCACGGAGGGATGCATTTTTGTTGCACATAACGTCTCATTTGATTACGGGATGTTGCGTTCGGAATTCAAACGCCTCGGATTTGATTTTAGAATGCCTCACTTATGCACTGTCAGAGCATCGCGATATGTTTTACGAGGGCACGTTTCATACAGTTTAGGAAAACTGAGTGCAGCCTTAGGAATTGAAATTAAGGGAAGACATCGGGCGGGAGGTGATGCCTTGGCAACCGCTAAATTATTCGGTTTATTATTTCAGAAAGACACCCATAATCTGGAGAAATTCGTTCAGCAAGAAGTAAATCCACGCAATGTTCATCCGAATTTAGATTTAGACATATTGGACGAATTACCAAACAAAGTAGGTGTTTACAAATTTTTTAATGAATTCAACCAAATAATATACATCGGTAAGAGTATTCATATAAAAAAACGTGTCGAGCAACACCTTCGCAATACCAGCAGTTCAAAAGGACAGCGCTTACTTCAGGACATTGTGCGAATTGAATACGAATTAACAGGTTCCGACTTGATAGCCATGTTAAGAGAATCTTTATTAATTAAGCAATTCCAACCAATTTATAACAGAAAGTTGAGAAAAAGTCTTTTCCCCTGGGGTTTATTTGATGAGATTGATAATAAGGGGTACATTCGACTTTCCCTGAAATCAACGGCAAAATCTAGGACTCAACCCATAAGTTATTTCCATTCAAAAAAGGAAGGAAATGATTACTTGCATTACGTTTGCGAGAAATATGCCTTGTGTCAAAAACTCTGTTCCCTTTATCAAACAAAAGACGCTTGTTTTCATTTTGCCATAAAATCTTGTAACGGTGCTTGTGTGGAATTGGAAAATCCTGTGGAGTATAACTCGCGCGTGAATCAATTAATTGATGACAGCAGCTTTGACAACAGCAACTTCTTTTTAATTGACAAAGGAAGAAACAAGACAGAAAAAAGTTTAGTATGGGTAAGCAATGGACATTTTAGAGGATATGGGTATGCCCCCTTTCACTTTGATGGCAAAGATGCTAAACACTGGAAAAGATATGTAGAAGAAATACCTGAGGACAAAGACATTAAAATGATTATCAAATCATTTTTGAAAAAAAGAGATTCCTATAAACTTATTTCTGTGTAAAATGGGAAAAGGAATTTTAACTGTTCTTGGATCTGGGACTTCTCAGGGTGTTCCTGTCATTGCATGCAAATGCGATACCTGTAAATCTTCCCATTTTAAAGACAAAAGAACTAGGAGCAGTGTCTTAATTCAAGTCGAGGACCAACAATTTGTAATTGATACTGGTCCTGATTTTCGTCAACAGATGTTAAGAGAACAGGTTGAGTTCTTAAATGGCGTAATCTTCACCCACGAGCACAAAGACCATGTTGCAGGTCTTGACGATATCAGGGCATTTAACCACAAGCAAAATGAGGCGATGAAGGTTTATGCTACAAACCCGGTGAGGGACGCTTTACATCGCGAATACCATTATATTTTTTCAGAGGTATATTACCCCGGAACCCCAAAAATTTTGATTCAAGACATTGATAACACACCCTTTAAATTAACACCGACCTTTGAGTTGACGCCCATTTCTGTTTTACATTATAAAATGCCTGTTCTCGGTTACAGAATGGGCGACCTTACCTACATAACGGATGCAAAAACCATATCAGAGAGCGAAACAAATAAGGTTAAAGGATCGAAAATATTGATAGTAAATGCGCTTCATTTTTTTCCTCACATTTCACATTTTAACCTTGAGGAGGCCTTAACATTTATTGAAATAATCAAACCCGAGGCGGCCTATCTCACACATATTTCGCACCTCTTTGGCAAACACAAGGATATAGAGAAATTGCTCCCAAAGGGGGTTAGAGTAGCATACGATGGATTAAAACTAAATTTTAATTACTAAAAATGGAGTGTGGAAAAAAGTAATTTTCCATTTCAAGTAGGGTATCAAAAAATTATAATTTTAAGTCGTGGTTAAAAAGAAGGTCGTAGATGTTCATGGCTTAATTAAAAGTAAAAATCCAAAATTACTTAGATGGATGCCCAGATTTATTTTGAGTTATCTCAAGAGGATATTGCACGAAGATGAATTAAATAAACTTATGGACGACAACAGTCATTTGGTTGATGCTGAATTTTGCCAAAGAGTAGTTGATTACCTAAATATGAAGGTGGTTATAAAAGGAATGGAGAACCTTCCAGAATCTGGTCCAGCAATTGTCGCGATGAATCATCCTTTAGGGGGTATGGATGCGGTGGCATTTGTTGCTGGAATAAAGGAAAAACGCAAGGATATTCGATTTATAGTCAATGACTTGCTGATGAATATCGATAGTTTAAAAAACTTATTTGTTGGGGTCAATAAACACGGTAAAAACATACCTCAAGTTCGTGAGCAAATAAGAAACATTTTTGACTCTGACCATATGGTTTGTATTTTTCCAGCGGGAATGGTTTCGCGAAAAACCAAAGGAGTAGTTTCCGACCTTGTATGGAAAAAGACGTTTATTCAATACGGAAGAGAATTTAATCGACCTATTGTACCAGTATATATAGCTGGTGAACTATCTAACTTCTTTTATCGATTATCTAATTTTAGAAAATTCATAGGTCTTAAAACCAATATTGAAATGTTGTATTTGTCCGACGAATTATTTAAACAGAGAAATAGAACCATAACTTTTACCATTGGTAAACCTATTTACGGAAAGGATATTGATAGTTCGCTGAATGATGTTCAAGCGGCGGAGTGGTTCAGGAAGCATGTTCACGAATTCAAGAATCAAGAATGAAAATGCTAATTCATCCCGTCGCTAAGTCAGCTCTGAAAGCTGAGTTAACGTCAGATAAATTCATCAGAAAAACACGCAAAGGAGAAAATGAAATCTATATCCTTGACGCTCATAATGCACCAAATACAGTGCGAGAAATTGGTCGCTTACGTGAAATTACTTTCCGGGCTTCCGGCGGAGGCACAGGCAAGGAGATTGACCTTGACGAATATGATTTAAGTGAAGTTTGTTACCAACAATTGATCGTTTGGTCGCCCGAAGAAGAGGAAATAATTGGAGGTTATCGCTTTATTAAATGTAAGGATGCCATTGATTTTAACGGACAAATTAACCTCTCAACGACACATTATTTTAATTTCTCATCGGCTTTCATTGAAAATTATCTTCCATACACCATTGAACTCGGTAGGAGCTGGATACAACCCAATTATCAACCAACAGTAAACCCAAAAAAAGGTCTTTTTGCACTGGATAATATATGGGACGGTCTTGGAGCCCTCGTTAAGTTTAATCCCGAAATTCGCTATTTTTTCGGAAAAGTGACGATGTATCCGGACTTCGATAAATCGTCGCGAAACTTTTTACTTACTTTCATGCATACCTTTTTTCCTGATACTGAAAACCTATTGGCTCCTTTCTTCCCCCTACAAATAAATGAGGACGTATCCATATATCGAAAAAAAATAGAGAACCTTCCCTTCAATGAAGCATTCAAGGAGCTTAATAGTTTTGTAAGAGAGCATGGTGAATTTGTGCCGCCTCTATTCAATATTTACATGAGCTTATCTCCAACGATGATGACATTCGGAACGGCAGTCAATCCGGAGTTTGGAAATGTGGAAGAAACGGGAATACTCGTAACAATCAATGATATTTATGAGGAGAAAAAGGAGCGTTATTTAAATTTTTAAATGTCAATATTATAACGAGCTAAAAACTCTTCAAGGTTTTTAATCCCCGTTTTTTTCTTAAGCCGCTCTTTCAATCGTCCAATATAAACATCAACGTGTGCCTCATTCATTTTCTTTCCAATGTAATTAGAAGGCTTGCCATAATAATATTTCATTTTCAAAATTAATATGTCTCGCCTGTCTAGTACCCTCAGCGCCTCGTCAATTGCACGTTGAATTGGGATTTTCTCCTCTCTATCTATGTTTGCCTCAAAAGATTCACTGCCTTCAGAGTAATTTGCACGTATCAGCGTTGTTTTTGCTTCGTTTACAAAGACAACCTGACGCTTCCCATTTCGTTTTCTGAGAACAGAGATACAGAAATTATTAACAACCGTAGAAAGCCAAGACTTTGTATCAAATAAGTCAGATTTTTCATGATGTAAAGACCCTATTTTAGAAAAAAGATGAATGCAAAATTCCTGGTAAATGTCTTTAGCATCCTCCCTATTTGGAAATTTATCGATGATTAATTTAAAAAATAACTTGTTGTAGCGATTCAAACATTCCTCGAAAATGACCTTTTGAATCCTACTATCCATATACTAATATGTACTTAATCTGGGTGAAACCAGGTGCTCAATGCCTTTGATTTGATCCTCCAATTCAATTATAGACATAAACGTAAGACTGTGTAATAATAACTTAAAAAGAGCGTCAAGGTCTTTTTCTTCTTTACGAATTAAATAGGTTGGCATCTCATGTTTTTTGAGGCAATACATGAGGTTAGAAAGTTCTTTTCTAACATCTTGAGCAGGCATTCCCACGGGGTAAAGGAATAAATTAAGCGTCTCCGAATTGTTATATTCAAAGGTGCTTCCTAAGAAATCGTTGGGATTCTCATTTAGTATGTAAAATAAGTAGGCTTGGTATAATAACTCGCTGGGATCTCCAACAATAAGTGTAACATCCGTTAGAATTTTCTTCGCGTCGATCGCTTTCAACGCAACTATCAAGCCTTCAATGGTATACTCGTGTTTTGTTTCGAATGAAACCTTGTCTATCCACAATTTATTGGCTGAAAAGTCATCAAATAAATCACAAGTCTCGAATTTCAATTGAATGATTTTATGTTGATTTGAATTTTCTAAAAAGACATCCGTATGGAGTGCAGCGTGATTTCCTAGTAAAAGAATGTTATGGGTATAATTTTGCATAGGCTTAATTTTTTTAACAAAAACGCTTCTTTTGTCTAAATATAACGTTTTTTTATATATTAAATATTGAAAAAATAATTTTTAGCTTTGATTTGCGTTTATAACATGTGAAATATTTCTCTCTTATCTTTTTATTTGTCTCTTTTTTCGACGGCAGGGCGCAATATTACGGCAATAATGCCTTTACTTCCTTAACTTCTTTACTTCCCGCGAAATCAACCGGTACGGGGCATGCTCTGATCGCGGTGAAAACAAGTGACCTATCAAATGCCATTGTAAATCCTGCCTTACTAGAGCAGGCGGACAATGGGAAAATTCTTACATCCACGGTAATGCATCCTGGGGGAGTCAATCAAGGAATATTGGCTTATGCCTTCAAGTTAAAGCAAGTAGCGATCGCACCTATCATCGCTTACAGTGCCTTTGGCGAATTTACGGAACGTGATGAAGCGGGAAATGAATTGGGGGAATTTAGTGCCTTGGATTATTCGTTAGGTTTAGCAATTTCAAAGGAAATCAATCCGTACATGTCCATCGGCATAAAGAGTAACTTCTTGGGATCATATATTGAAAATTATTACGCTTTTGGCATGAGTAGTTCCTTTGGTGCTTATTTTACCAACAAAGCAAAATTGCTCAGTGCTTCTTTGTTAGCGCGAAATATCGGCGTAAAATTCAAAGATTACACCAACACCTCCAATGATTTATTACCCTTAAATGTTCAGGCCGCAGTTTCATATAAACTTAAACATGCGCCCTTTCGCTTTTCTTTACTATTAAATGAATTAAATCGATGGAACAACATGTACATTGACCCTAACTTACAACCCGAAATTGATGTTTTAACAGGTGATACAATCCCAGTGGACAAACCAAATTTCATTGAGAAAATTGGACATCACGTGGTCGTACAAGTTGAATTATTAGCAAGTAAGCGTTTTCATATACGTGGTGCATTTGATTATCACAGGAGAAGTGAACTAATGGTGGATTTACGCCCGGGAATGGCAGGATTTTCTCTTGGTTTTGGCTTACTCTTGAAAAAATTTGAATTCAATTATGGATTTACGGTTTATTCAAAAGCAGCAAGTTTTCATAACTTTTCACTTTCCACTTCTTTCAAAAATCCGAAAAAGAGTAATGAAATAAAGCTGCTGAATTAACAAAATCTTTTTAATTTCTAAAATAAACTTAAAAATTCACAAAATAAAAAAAGCCGATTAAAATCGGCTATTTCCATTAAATGAATGTAAATTACTTACAGTCTTTGTAATCTTCCTCTTTGTAATCTTTACAATCTTCTTCTAAAGCCTCAGCTTCTTTCTTCAAATCTTCTGCTTTCGATGGATCAGACGCCATTTTTTTGATTAAGTCCTCACCCTCCTTTTTACAATCACAAGCTGACTTCCCGCAAGATGACAATGTTAAAGCTGCGATAGCCACAGCACTTAATAATACCTTTTTCATAATATAAATTTTAAAATTTGTGCTAATTTAATGATTTATTTTAGTTATACAAAATATTTCAAAATGATAAGAATTAATTGCTCCTAATTCCGCTGCCCGGAAAATTTTAGCATCACTCCCCTTAAGAGAAGCTTAATGAATTCCCAGAATAACTAATTTTGAATAAATCATTAGAATGAAAAGAAGTTTGAAGTGTATTATTTTTTACTCAATTTGCTTTTTATTAACGGAATCAACCCATTTTGCACAATCCGCATCAGATACTACACAAATAAATACACATTTAATTAAGCTCACAAAAACTGCTGAATACCGGCATTTTATGAATGTGAATCAGTTGAATGAAACAGCATCGTACATTTTTTCTGAATTTTCGAAACATTCGGATAGTGTAGATTATCAATTATTTAACGTTAATAAAAACGAGTACAAAAATGTCATTTGTTCTTTCGGAACTGACCACACCCAACGAGTGATTATTGGTGCTCATTATGACGTTTGTGGTAATCAAGAAGGTGCCGACGACAATGCCAGTGGAGTTGCTGGTTTACTTGAACTTGCTCGCTTATTGAAAAATTCAAAATTGCCTTTTCGTTTGGATTTGGTTGCCTACAGCTTGGAAGAACCACCGTTTTTCAGGACTAAATCCATGGGAAGTTATGTTCATGCACAATACTTAAAAAACAACCAAATCCCGGTAATAGGGATGATTTCCGTTGAAATGATTGGGTATTTCTCCGAAGAAAAAAATTCACAAGACTACCCTATTTCCCTACTGAAATTAAAATACGGAAGTCGTGGCAATTTCATAACCTTGGTAAGAAAATCATCGCATGGAAGTTTCGTTAAACAATTTTGTAAAGCTTACAAGAAAACTAAACAGATAACAACAAAAAAGTTTACTGCTCCTCAATCTTTAACGGGAATTGATTTTTCAGATCATTTGAATTATTGGAACTTTGGTTTCGACGCCCTTATGATTACAGACACGTCATTTTATAGAAACAAAAATTATCATCAAGAAAGCGACACCATGGAAACCTTAAATATCCCAATGATGGCAAAGGTTATCAACGGAATCTATTTAACCTTGATTAGCATGTAAGCTAGATGTTAACTCCGTGAAAATTCTTGGTGAGTGTTTTGTATTCCTCTGAATATGCTCCGTCTATATTTCGTATCGTTATTTCTGAAACCATACAATCGTCTGTACCATGGCGTTTAAAATTAATCACGACGCGAGAATTTTGTTTGTCACTGTTGCCATGAATAATGATTTTCTGATGTGCTTGCCAAGCAACCGAATTTGCGATCGACAAATGTTCCTCGTGCCATAAATAAGGTACGATGAGATAAAGATCTGACTGGGGATGCGATAACTCAGCACACGTTGAATAAAACTGTTGAAACTCAAATTTGGACCATCGTTTCGCCGTATTCATACGTGAATTTTCGCTTCTTACTTCTTCAAAATGATACGGCGGATTACTGATAATCAAATCAAATTTAACCGCACTGCTGAAATTGAAAAAATCATGATGAATAAGTTCAAGACGATCCGACCAGGCGGAATTCTCAAAATTTAATTGTGCGTCCTTACATGAATCAGCATCTATTTCCAAACCGTAGACCTTAGCACTTGAAAAGCGCTGCGCCATCATCAGTGACAAAACGCCACAGCCAGTCCCTATGTCAAGAATATGACTTGGTGAATCAGCGTTAATCAGACTGCCTAATAACATACTGTCAGTGCCTACCTTTAATGCAGAATTTTCTTGATGAATGGAGAAACACTTGAATTTAAACACGGACAAATCAGTAAGCTTTAGCGAATATCACGCGACCAGTTGAAGGTTTACCTGTTACCATACAAGCTCCATTTTCGGCTTCTTGATCCAGTGTAATACAACGAATAGTGGCTTGAGTTTCTTCCTTGATTTTGGCTTCCGTTTCTTTTGTTC
>VGMK01000039.1 GCA_016866375.1 Bacteroidota bacterium | reverse complement strand
TATATGCTGAAACAAAATACGAAGCTATCGCAGTAAGAGCACGGCAGCAATTTAACGAGAATTCAAAGTATTTGTGTTGGCACCACGTCGTTCCAGAAATGAACCACAACGAATTGGTGGGTTGGTCCGGTGGTGACAATCGCTTTGCCCCAGTTTTTTTCTATACTAAAGACCAGCATCCAAGAAACAGTAAACGTTTTGAAATTACACAACAAGCCGTAGAGAAAAAATGCGGAAAAACCTTTGCCCTTCATGCGAAAGGCAACTCGTTTGTGGAGCAATCACTTTACTTAACTCATGTGGTAGACTGGGCATCTTACTATTTGTGCGAACTAAATGGTGCGGATATTATTGATATTGAAATTATCGATTACCTAAAAGGGGAACTAGCGAAATTTTAATGCAATCGAGACCCCTTGTCAACGTTTTAGATTGGGGCTTAATTGCCTACAAAGAAGCTTGGGATCAGCAAGAAGTATTATTTAAAAGGGCTGTAGATCTAAAGATTGCAAAGCGAAACGGGGAAACAGAAGAAATACCAGAGCACCATTTAGTGGTTTGCCAACATAGCCATGTATACACGTTAGGAAAAAGTGGAAAACATGACCACTTACTTTTGGATGCAAACGAACTAGATGAAAAAGAAGCAACTTTTTATAAGATAAATCGTGGCGGCGACATTACCTACCACGGTCCGGGACAACTAGTAGTATACCCAATCTTGGATTTAGAACAATTTTTTACAGACATCCACCGATACATGCGTTATTTAGAAGAAGCCGTCATTTTAACGCTTCACGACTATGGTATTGTAGCAGGACGTGTTGAAGGGTTGACAGGTGTTTGGATAGACGGTGAAAACAAGTCAAAAGCCAGGAAAATTTGTGCGATGGGCGTAAAGAGTTCTCGTTGGGTAACCATGCACGGAATTGGATTTAACGTCAATACAGATTTAAGTTTTTTTTCACACATTGTGCCCTGTGGTATTGAGGATAAGGCCGTTACATCGATGCAAAAAGAATTAGGAGGCCCTCAAGATATCCAGGAGGTTTGGGGCTATTTGCTGCAGCATTTGCAAGAATTATTTGAATTTGACGTTAAATAAGATATGAAAAGAAGTTCGCTTATTTTTCGTTATCTCTTGTACACGTTAGGGGTATTAATTCTAGCTATTAATCTTTTTATTTTATTGAGCGGCCGCACTTATTTATACAATGGTATTGCAAAAACCTACTTGGTTGGTAAAACCGGACCGGGAATATACGACAATGACATTTTTCCAAATGCTACCGTGGCGAAAAGTAATCAGCCGTTCAAGTGGTTTATACATCCCAAGTCTTCCTCTATACAACTTCCAGATGAAAAATTAGCTTACTTGGAAGCCATGAAAACACGTGCTTTTTTGGTGATTCGCAAGGATTCCATTCTCTATGAACATTATTGGGGGGGGCACTCGAAAGAAAGTACAAGCAATTCTTTCAGTATGGCAAAAACGATTGTTTCATTGCTTGTTGGAATAGCCGTTGACGAAGGAAAAATCAAAAGTATTGATGAGCCGGTTCATCGCTACATTGCAGCGTTCAAAGAAAATGGGCGTGATGTCGTCACGATTCGTCACCTCTTAACCATGTCAGCCGGATTTGATTGGGACGAAAGCGGAACGAACCCCCTCTCAGAAACTGCTGAAGCCTATTATGGTAGTGATTTGGAGAGTTTGGTCACGAGGCGGCGCGTTACAGAAAAGCCAGGCACGGTTTTTCATTATCAAAGCTTAAACACACAACTGCTATCGATGGTTTTGGAGAAGGCAACAGGAAATACGATTGCTGATTATGCGGCTGAAAAACTTTGGAAACCTTTAGGTGCTGAAAAAGAAGCAACTTGGAGTATGGACCGAGAGAACGGTGACGAAAAAGCCTACTGTTGTTTCTATGCGACAGCAAGAGACTTTGCTCTACTCGGAAGACTCATGCTTAATGAAGGCGAATGGAATGGTAAACGCATAGTTTCGGCAGACTACATTGCTCATATGACTCGGGCAAACACCTCGCTTATAACCAAGGAAGGAATCCCCAACTATGTCTATGGCCTTCACCTGTGGACTTATTATAACAACGGTAATCCCATTCATTATTTTATGGGGTTTCTTGGCCAATACATTCTATTTATTCCTAAAGAACAGACGCTGATTATTCGATTAGGAGAACGGCAAGATAAACGATTCAAATTGCAAAGATTGCCTTTTCTATCAGAAAAGATTAACTCGTTTGACTATCTTGTTGGTCATTCAGTAGATATCCTAGAGTATGTTCAAATCAAAGACATTATATTAAATCAATCCATTAAGCGATGAGAGAAGAACTAAAGGGGCCAAAGGTAGAAAATGTAGCAGTAGCAGTAGTGTTGAATGAAGTTGAGGGCGAAAAGGAGTTTGGCGTGTACTTATTGAACCTTCGTGACGATATTATGGAAGGTATAATTATTTCGAGTACCGGCTACGGCGAAAATGCTCAAACTGGGGAAAAGATAAAAACCTCAACACTCCGTCATAGCCTAGAAGTTTTACTACCAAATGAAGCCGCTAAAATAGAGCCTATTATGCCTGATTTATTTGGTTTAACGAATGAATATTGGGTGAGCTTCTGGGTAAACGACACGATGTTCGACAAGCGCTTTGTTTTTCCCGCGGAATCAATTTCCGAAAAGAAAATGAAATACTTGGAACATTTTAAAAAACAAGGAGTTATTGTTAAATGAAAAAAATAGTTGGACTTTTTTTTCTCTTCCTATTGTCGAATTTTGGGGCTTTAGGACTAGGAAGTTTATTAATGGGAGGTAGTCCTGCCACAAACGAGTGGTACGAAGCCCTCCCGAAAGCACCTTGGACTCCTCCGGGATATGTTTTCGGATTAGCGTGGACAAGCATAATGATTTGCTTCAGTTTTTATATGGTTCGACTTATGGCGACCTCCAATTGGCGTCTGTTTCTCCGAATATACGTCATTCAATGGTTTTTAAATGTCCTGTGGAATCCTATTTTTTTTAAATTTCACTTAATTGTGGGAGCTCTGATTGTAATTACATGTCTTTTAATCGTGATTATTTGGCTTGGTTTGGCAGGTCAAAAAAGCGTACACCCTTATTGGAGTCTTTTATTATTGCCTTATGCGCTCTGGTTAACAGTTGCAATTAGTTTGAATGCCTACCCGGTTTTCAAATGAATTTGTATACCTTTAAACCAAGTTTTCCAATGAATCCCAAACAATCAGCGCTTTGCAGACTCCTCAATATTGATTTCCCTATAATCATCGCCCCAATGTTTTTGGTCTCTAATGAGGAAATGATTATTGAAGGAATAAAAGCAGGTATTACAGGAGCCATTCCCGCTTTGAATTATCGAACAACAGATGAATTGAGAAATGCCATTCACAAAATTAAGAGAGAGGTTAAGGGTCCCTTTGGAATTAACCTCATCGTCAATAAATCCAATTTCTTGTACAAAGAGCAACTTAAAGTATGCTGTGAGGAAAAGATAGATTTTTTCATCACCTCACTTGGCTCTCCAGAGGAAACAATAAAACTCGCTCATGCTAATGGAATATTGGTCTTTTGTGATGTTACGGATGAACATTACGCAAAAAAGGTCGAAGCGCTTGGAGCTGATGCAGTAATTGCAGTTTGTAAAGAGGCAGGCGGACATGCAGGTCCAATATCAAATAAAGAGCTTATTCCTGCGCTTAAACAAGCATGTAAAATCCCTGTTATTTCTGCAGGGGGAATTGGAACGGGAAAAGGAATTCGTGATATGTTAACACTTGGGGCTGATGGTCTTTCTGTGGGTAGCATTTTTATTGCCACGAAGGAAGCTCCAGTTTCTATGGGGTACAAACAAGCCTGTGTAGATTATGGCGCAAAAGATATTGTGATGACAACCAAGCTTTCGGGAACTCCTTGTACTGTAATAAACACACCTTATGTTCAACAAACCGGAACTAAGCAAAACTGGTTAGAAAGAATTTTAAACAAAAATAAACGCCTAAAAAAATGGGCGAAAGCACTTACATTCATGAAAGGAATGAGAAGCTTACAAAAAGCGGCTTTTTCGTCTACCTACAAAACGGTTTGGTGCGCTGGGCCTTCGATTGAACACGTTAAGTCCATCCGATCTATTAAAGATATAGTTTACGAACTGAGAAGTGAATTCAACTAAGACCAATCCGTGCCCTCTTTTCCATCTTTTACAAAAATCCCTGCAGCAGCGAGACCGTCTCTAATTTTATCTGAAGTTGCCCAATCTTTCTTTTCGCGTGCTTGACTTCTTAAATCAAGTACCAAATCCATGACCGGTTGAAGCCGCTTGTCTTGTCCTGGGCCCTCAGCAGTCAAACCCAACACGTGATAGATAAAAACATGAATGGCTGTTTTAAGAATTCTGAGGTGGTCTGACGAAATAGTCTCTTTTCCATCGTTAATTAAGTTGATGTAACGCACCGCTTCAAACAAATTCGCAATTAGTATCGGGGCGTTAAAATCATCTTGCATCGCCTCATCGAATGAATCTATCAACTCTTTCCATTTGAATGAAGTGCTTACAGAAGGTAAAAGTCTCTCCACTAATTTTAATCCTTCCATCATCCTACTGAGGCCTTTTTCTGCAGCATCTAAACCTGTTTCGGTAATATCTAAAGTACTTCGATAGTGTGCCTGCATCATGAAAAAACGAATCACATTGGGCGAGTACGGTTTCTTAAAAAGAGGACTTGTCCCTTCTACAATCTCTTGTGGTAAAAAGAAATTACCAAGACTTTTACTCATTTTTTGACCATTTACATTTAACATATTGGCATGCATCCATATAGACGCTGGCTGACAACCAAATGAACCATAGCTTTGTGCGATCTCATCTTCGTGATGAGGAAATTTCAAATCCATCCCTCCTCCGTGAATATCAAACTGTTTACCCAAGTATTTGGTGCTCATTGCTGTACATTCGATATGCCATCCAGGGTTACCATCACCCCAAGGAGATCTCCAAATTTGCATGTCTTCAGGGTTTGCTTTTTTCCAAAGTGCGAAATCTGCAAAAAATCTTTTCTCGTCTTGGTTATTCAACGAACGAGTTTCATTTTCAAGTTCCTCTACTTTTCTGCCACTCAAAATCCCATAGTTGAAATCCTGCATGTATCGTTTTGTATCGAAATATACGCTTCCGTTGACGGTATACCCGTATCCATTTTCAAGTATTTTCTCAATAATTTCAATTTGCTCTTGAATATGCCCAGTTGCCGTTGGCTCAACGCTAGGCGGAAGCATGTTGTAAAGCCTTTGTAACTCTTGAAACTTCACATTGTATTTGTATACTATTTCAAGCGATTGAAGTTGTTCTAGACGTGCTGCTTTACCTATGCTGTCTTCTTCTTGTCCTGCTGAATTTGTTATGTGCCCCGCATCTGTTATATTTCGAACATACTTCACTTTATATCCGGCGTGCAGTAGATACCTATATACAAGATCAAAATTTATAAAGGTCCGCATGTTACCCATATGTGGCTCGCTGTAGAGTGTTGGCCCACATACGTACATCCCAACAAATTGGTTGTTTCTCGGGGTTAAAATTTCTTTCTCCCCTGTTAAACTATTATATATACTAATTTTTTGTCCCATATTCAACTAAACCAAGATAAAAGGGTTCCCTATCTTTAAAACAGATAACCCCTAATAGCTGTTACCGTAAATTTAAGGTCCATTTCATCACCTAATTAAATGTTCTTTGCTATTCTTTAACCAAAACCATCTCATCAACTAAATGCCTTGCTCCTGAATAAATGTCCATAACCCACAAAACGTATCGGATATCCACAACCACATTTCTGCAGCGAGCCGAATCAAATAAATAATCACTCATTGTGCTTTCCCAGGTTCTATCAAAGTTTAATCCCATTAAATTGCCATTTTCATCCAAAACTGGGGACCCTGAATTTCCGCCAGTAGTATGATTAGATCCTGTAAAACAAACCCAAAGCTGTCCATTTTGAGCATAATTTCCATAATTTTTCTGCTTGAATAACTCTAGCATGCGGGGTTGCAATTCAAAATCTGCATTCCCGCTGTGGTATTTTGCAATCATCCCCTCAAGAGTGGTGTGTTCTGTGTATTTCATTCCATCCGTTGGGGTTGATCCTTCCAGTTTACCATAAGTTATGCGTAATGTACTATTTGCATCCGGCCAATGTTTTGCATTTGGGGACATTATTTTTTTCCCTTCCACGTATGTTTGAAGCAATGTGCTCATGTTATTCGAAAAATTTTGATAAGCAGGAATTACATAATTTCTGAAAGGAGTAATGTGGGCTGTGTAGTGTTGTAATCCTACGTCTTTGTCAAGTTTTTTAATGCTTTTATCATTGAAATTTTGTAGAAAATTTAAGTAGCGCTCCTTGTCTGTTAACACCGATTTTGTGTAGATCCGGTCAGAGATTGACTTGATGTAATTATCGCACCAATCAGGAGTTGTTGAATACATAAGCTCTTTCTTAATCCCTTCCCATTGGTCTGTGTTACTAAAATATTCTTTTGTCAGTTTATTGAAAATTTCTTTGTCCACTGAAGCATCATAATTTTTAAAAAATCCATCCGCTCCTACTTTTAATCGTTCCAAGACGGTATTCAATTCGCCGCTTGTTTTGTATTTCTGATAATTCGAAACTAAATCATTTACAGCTCTTGCTAATTTAAAATATTCAGGACCGTACGAAAAATATTCAACCCCCATGGCATATTTAAACTCCCAGTTGATGTCGCGTTCTACCAAGGCGTTCATTTCATACACGACAGAAGCATATTTCTTCCATTCTTCTTTAGAATTAGCTAGTTTAGTATATTCTGATTCTTTATTTTGTTTTAACATAACTGCGTCTTGGGTTCTTAAACCATCTATTTGCCCTATCCATTTTTTCCATGCATTCGCAATGGATGCCTGTTTAGCGGCATACTGAATTCTAGTTAGGTCAGATGCTTTCATTGCAGCATCAATAACTCCCAATGACAAATCTCTCATGTGAATTCTGGCTGGTCGTTCTTTTTCAATGATAAATTTCAAATACGACGACACCACATGTTGTTCTGTTTGACCTGGAAATCCATAAACCATGGTAAAATCTCCTTCCTTTCTATCGCGAAATGAAATATTTAAATACCTAATTGGGGTGTAAGGAACGTTTTCTTTTGAATAGGCAGCAGGTTTATTATCCTTCCCGGCGTAGATACGAAAAACCGAAAAGTCGCCCGTATGACGAGGCCAAACCCAGTTATCGGTGTCACCACCAAACTTTCCAATTGAATTTGGAGGAGTTCCCACGAAACGAATGTCAGTAAATATTTCTTTTACCATCATGTAGTAGTCATTTCCGTAATTAAAAGCTTTAACTTCTGCCTCGTAACCAGAATTTGCAACTACTTCCGAGATGATTTTCTGGATATTACTTTGAATTGTAGATTTATCATCTTTAGAAGACGCGCCATTCAGAACAAGGGCTGTTACATCCTCAATTCGTACAATTCGCACCGCAATTAAACCAGGATTGGGAAGTTCCTCAGTCAGAGTTTTTGCCCAAAATCCATTTTTTAGGTAATCTTTTTCAAGAGACGAATGCGATTGAATTTGCGAATAACCACAATGATGATTTGTTAAAAGGAGTCCTTTCGACGAAACAAGTTCAGCGGTACAACCTCCTCCAAATTGAAAAATGGCGTCTTTCAAACTCGCCTTGTTTATAGAGTAAATGTCCTCTGCGGTGAGCTTCATTCCTTTTGCCTTCATATCGGATTCAAAAGCCGCAATTAACGACGGGATGAGCATCCCTTCATCTGCTCTTAAATTCAGGGCTTTTATTAAAATTAAAAAAGCGAATACCAACTTTTGATTGAGACGATGCGTTTTTTTCATAACTTAAATGTAAAGTTTATCAAACTTCCCTTAGTGGCGGGGGGCTTGTCAAATTTAGTCACAAAATTGAATTAAAAAAAGGAGAAAGAAATGTTAACTTTGCGGTAAATGCGAGTATTTGAAGGTTTTGAGAATTTTAAAGGTGTTAAGAATCCTATTTTAACGATTGGAACATTTGATGGGGTGCATGTTGGACATCAACATATAATTCGGCAAATGAATACGGAGGCAAATAAGGTTAAAGGAGAAAGTACCTTGCTTGTCTTTCATCCACACCCTCGTTGGATTATAAATGATGCAGGAGAAAGCCCCAAGCTCATCCAAACTTTGGAAGAAAAACTTGAAAAATTGGCAGAGGTTGGAATGAAAAATGTAATTATACAACCTTTTGACAAAGCCTTTTCATGTTTGTCCGCGAATCTCTTTGTGGAAAATGTGCTCATAAAAACAATAAAAGCACACCATTTATTTATTGGATACGACCATCGATTTGGCAATGCGCGTGAGGGAGACGTAGCTTTGCTTAAAAATTTTTCTGCAAAAGGCAGTTTTCTACTCACAGAAATTTCTGCTGTCGAAATAAATACAATAAACGTAAGTTCAACAAAAATCCGTAATGCCCTCACTTCAGGTGATATTATACACGCCAACGAGCTTCTTAACAGTATTTATTGTGTTTCCGGTGTTGTCGAGGATGGAATAAAATTGGGAAGAACGATTGACTTTCCTACAGCAAATATTAGTCATATAGACCCTCATAAACTACTGCCAAAAAATGGTGTTTATGCCGGAAAAGCTACTTTTGATAACCAAAAACATGATGCAATATTCAATCTCGGGTTAAGTCCAACTGTGAAAAACATTGAAACCCAACCCATATTGGAGGTCCATTTGTTAAATTTTTCCGGAGATTTGTACGGGAAATCTATTTGCGTTTCATTTGAACATCGCTTGCGCGACGAAAAGAAATTCGACTCTGTTCGTGAGTTAAAAAATCAAATTCTACAAGATGAAAGTGTTGCTCGTACTTTACTTCGGTCTCATTAATTTTTGGTGCTTTTCTCAGAAAAAAGCTCCTCGTTATTACCGCTTATTCGAGTTGTCGCAAGCCAATCCAGATACTGTTTTTTATTTATCGTTATCGAAACAAAGACTGGATTCTATACCCCCTGATATATATCGTTTTACAGAACTAAAAGGCCTTGATCTATCAAAAAACAAACTCATAGATATTCCTCTGGATTTTCAAATCTTTTCCAAACTAAAAGTACTCAATATTAGCCATAACAAATTGCAATTTCTGCCCATATCTATAACGAAATTACTCTTCTTAGAAGAATTACTTGCGGCTTCAAACAGAATCAATTCACTGCCAGATCAATTGGAAAATCTTGAAAACTTAAAAAAATTAGACCTTTACAATAATGAAATAAGCACTTTCGGTGTTGGGTTTTACAAACTGAGCCAACTCAAAGAAATAGATATTCGCGGAACCATGTATGGAACCAAATTACACAAGGAAATTCTGACAAAATTTCCGCAATCAAAAATTGCAATCGACCCCCCCTGCAAGTGCATGGATTAAAAGGTTTTCAACATTAAAAAATTAAAAATCAATAGAGAAAAACAAAATTTGTATTCGAAAGTTAAATTTATTTGCCCATCTAACTATTCACAATGGACCTTATTCGACTTATTTTCCAACTAGGCGTTCTTTTCGCAATCTACAGTTTCATTTGGTTCTTTATAGACTTGGGTCTTGCGCTACTAATGGCCGGGCGAAAACGCTCCCTGCCTGAAATATACCTGATTAAAGCGGTAAAATACTTGTTTTTAGTTAACGTTACTTTTATGTTTGCCTTGGAAAAAAATAATACGATAAATATCTTAGGTGTATTACCAAGTGCAACAATACTCGTAGTGTATTTTTTAGGAAAACTTCAACAAAAACAGCGTCAAGCAAGTATATTAAATCAATTTGGAGGAAGGGGCTTTGATCTAGGTTTTAACTTTAACCAGAATTATGAAATTGGCATCATTACTTTTGCTGTTGCTCTCTTTTTTGTTCTATTAGCCGCCCCACAATATGCAGAAAATAATATCGCCATTTGGTTCAGAGAGAGTATTATCGACATTGAAGAAACAATTATCATTGGATTTATTTTTAAAATAATAGGGGCCTTCTTTTTGTTAAGTATGATCATTAGAATGATAAATGCTTTTTTTTATTTGATTTTTAGAAAACCCCTTGTAGACTTCCAAACGTTTGTGGGTAGACGAACGTCAACAAGTAAAAAAGACGATTTTGATGATTTCGAAGAAATTCCCGATTAGCATGGACCAAACCTTCGGAAAGGAATATAAACTGCAGGGAAAGACAACTTTAGATGTACTGTTCAATCAAGGAGAGGCTGTAAAATTTTTCCCTATTAAACTTATTTTTCGAAGGATAGAAACTAGTCCACAACAAAAGTTTTTGTTTGTTGTCCCTAAAAAGCTGGTTCGCTCAGCTCATGACCGAAATTACCTAAAACGCTGCATGCGTGAAATTGTAAGAAAAAATAAAGCTATTTTTACACGAGAAAATACTGGGTTGCATATTGGAATTTTATATCAACAACAACAGCGCCTACCCTTTAAACAATTGGAACAGAAATTGGTTAAAGCTCTTTCGCTGTTCGCAAATAAATTAACACATGACTAAACACATTCTTTTTGCCTTAATTTTTGGATTTAGTCCCTTAATTTCAACTGCACAATCCTCGGGCTTCGAAGTACTAAAAAACTTAGAAATTATGTCCCAAGTATATGAACACCTGGACTTGTATTTCGTGGATGAACCCCAACCAGCAACGCTTTCAAAAAGAGCAATTGACGCAATGTTGAAAGAGCTGGACCCTTATACCATATACTATCACGAGTCAAATATTGAGGATTACCGGTTGCTAACTACCGGTCAATACGGGGGCATCGGAGCGCTCATTCGGCAAATTGGTGACTACACATATATTGCTGAGCCGTACGAAGGGAATCCAGCACAAAAAAATGGACTGCGTGCAGGAGATAAAATACTTTCAATTGACGGAAAATCTATGGCAAAAAAACCATCGGACGATGTTTCTAGTGCGCTAAAAGGTCCAAAGGGAACTACCATTGCGGTAGAAATTGAACGTTTTGGAGAAGGTGTGAAAACTATTTCCATAACAAGAGACGAAATAAAACTTCCCGATGTCCCTTATTTTGGTATGTTGGATAAGAAAATTGGCTACATCAAACTAAATGGTTTTACACAAACAGCTTCTGCAGATGTCTATAGCGCTATGCAAAAGTTGGAGTCTGACGGAATGGAAGAACTGGTGCTTGATTTGCGAGGAAATGGCGGAGGGCTGCTCATTGAGGCCGCTAAGATTGTTAACTTCTTTGTGCCCAAAAACCAAGTGGTTGTCACGACAAAAGGCCGTATTAAGGATGAAAACCGCATATATAATACCCTAACAGATCCGGTTGCACCGAACATACCTCTTACTGTTCTTATCGATGCCGGCTCCGCATCGGCGAGTGAAATTGTCGCTGGCAGTTTACAAGACATGGACCGTGCAGTAATTGTTGGGGAAACAAGTTTTGGTAAAGGACTTGTGCAACGCACGTATGATCTTAAATATGGCTCTAAATTGAAGGTTACCATTGCAAAATATTACACGCCTTCGGGTAGATGTGTTCAACGCCTCGAGTATTATGACAAGGAGACAGGAAGTAACCCAAAAGAAATTGCAGACTCGCTTCTCAAAACATTTAAAACAAAAAATGGTAGAGTTGTTAAAGATGGTCGAGGGATAGAGCCAGACGTTAAAGTGGAACTTCCCGAACTTAGTAAGCTTTCGGTTCAAATGATTACCAAAGACTTGATTTTCAATTACGCAACAGAATTTGCTTCACAAAATAAAAGCATAGCCAAAGCAGGTAAATTTAAACTTTCTGACGTAGAATATACTGCGTTCAAGCAATACGTGATGAAACAAGACTTTGATTATACAACAACCTCCGAAGAACAATTAAAGAAAATCAAAACAAGCGCTGAAAAAGAGGGTTACTTTAAAGATATTGAATCAGAATATCAGGCCATGCTTACGAAGCTAACCCCTTCTAAAGAACGAGACTTGGATAAATTTCAAGAAGAAATTCGTCAGATATTAGAAAACGAAATTGTTTCGCGTTATTACTACCAAAATGGGAGAACGGTAGACTCTTTTAAAAACGATCCAATACTCCAAAAAGCGAAGGAGGTTTTGATGGACCATTCTCTTTATCAAAAAATACTTAATGCCCCATGAAAGACATCAAGTCTAACTTAATAAATTCGTATCATGTCTATTGAAGTCCTAAATCTCAGCAAATACTTCGGAAATCAAGCGGCTGTTGACGACATTTCTTTTACCGTGAAGAAAGGAGAAATCTTAGGGTTCCTCGGTCCCAACGGAGCGGGAAAATCAACAACGATGAAAATAATGGTAGGATACATTCGTGCCAGCAGCGGAGAAGTACGAATCAATGGTCAAAAAGTGGATGTGGACAATTTAGAAACACGCAAAGTTATTGGCTATCTGCCGGAAAATAATCCACTGTATACCGAAATGTATGTACGTGAATACCTAGAGTTTATTGGTAAGATTTATAAAATAAAAAACGTTCGCCAGCGCGTAGATGAAATGATTGAAGCCGTTGGGTTGGAGGCTGAACAAAATAAAAAAATTGGCCTGTTGTCAAAAGGATACAAACAACGCGTGGGACTAGCTCAAGCACTGATACACAACCCAAGCGTGCTCATCCTCGATGAACCTACTTCTGGCCTTGACCCCAACCAAATTGCGGAGATTCGTACGTTGATTAAACGATTGGGTAAAGAAAAAACCGTTATTTTATCAACACACATCATGCAAGAAGCTGAGGCCACTTGCGATAAAATTATTATCATTTCTAAGGGTAAATTAGTTGCTAACAACAGTGCTGCAGCATTGAAAGATTATGCAGCAAAACAAACCGTTTATGTGGAGTATGATGAAACACCCAGTAAAACAGAATTAACAAAAATCCCTCACGTTAGTAAGGTAAAAGAATTGAATAACGGCTGGTTAATCGAAACGAGCGAAGATGTCGACTTGCGCAAAGCGGTCGCATCTCACGCCCAACAAAAAAGGTGGTTGGTGTTAACCTTGCAAGTGAAAAACAAATCGTTAGAGGAAGTATTCCGAGAATTAACCCAATAACATGCCAATAAATTTTATAGCCGAATTAAAATGGAGAGGCATGATTCACGACATCATACCTGGCACAGAAGAAGCCCTTTTGAAATCAGCAAGTGCCGGATATATCGGTTTTGATCCAACGGCAGATTCGCTACATGTTGGCCACTTAGTGCAAATTATGACCTTGGTGCATTTTCAACGTGCCGGTCATAAGCCATACGCTTTGGTTGGTGGAGCTACAGGGA
>VGMK01000038.1 GCA_016866375.1 Bacteroidota bacterium | reverse complement strand
CCGGGATGACGCGAAATTACTCATGATAACTATTCTTTTCTCCTCAAATTATAACTCCAAGGGTAAAAAGGAATTCAAGGCCTTATTCCCCGAGGTTCACGGTTGGTTACATGCGTACAAGAAGGAACATGGGTACAGAAGTATTTCTGTAACACTACAAAAGTTGGAGTCCAAACTGTTTATTGATAAGATTTACGTTACACTTAAAAAGAGGGGGGTATTTTGTCTAACTAAACACGATAGTTTGATAATTAGAGTTGGTGATTTAAATGAAATAATTAAAACCATCGAAAGCGTATGTAAGAAATCGTCATTCTCCGGAACCTTTAAAGTTAACTATCCAAATAAGAATGAGGCGGAGAAGATAGTTTTCAATTTTAAATGACAATGATGTATAATTACAATTGGTATTTTCGTGAATATGTCACAAAACGACATATTATATTTAATTTAGCCGCTTAAATCACTAGACCCTTGAATCGAATAAAAGAAGTTTTAGAAGAAAATAAATTGACCCAGGTACAACTGAGTGAATTGATTGGAAAATCATTTGAAACCGTAAACGCCTATTGTTCTAATCGCAGACAACCCTCTCTAGAAGTTTTATTTCTTATTGGGAGGATTTTGAATTGTTCAGCGAAGGATCTATTGATAGACGAAAACATACTAAATCAACATATCAATGGCAATTAAAAAATCTGAATTATATTCCTCCCTTTGGGCGAGTTGTGATGAGTTACGTGGGGGAATGGATGCCTCTCAATACAAGGACTATGTCCTCACCATGTTGTTCGTTAAATATGTGAGTGATAAATACGCTGGAAACCCCAACAGCCTAATTGAAATTCCTACCGGTTCATCTTTTGATGACATGGTTAAACTCAAAAACCAACCGGATATTGGTGATAAGATCAATAAACAAATATTAAGACCCCTCTTTTCGGCTAATGGATTAGAAGGTATTATTGAACTTGCTGACTTCAACGACGATGACAAACTTGGAAGTGGAAAAGAAAAGGTTGATACCTTAACCAAGTTGGTTGCAATTTTTGAAAACCCTGCACTCAATTTTAAAAATAACCGAGCAGAGGATGATGATGTACTTGGTGACGCCTATGAATTCCTGATGCGTCACTTCGCTACCGAATCCGGTAAGAGTAAAGGTCAATTTTATACCCCCTCTGAGGTTTCGAGAATTTTAGCCAAGGTAATCAAGGTTCATGAAGCCGAAAAACCATCCTTTACAGCCTATGACCCCACCTGTGGTTCAGGGTCTCTACTCTTAAAAGTGGCAGAAGAATCTCCAAACGGGTTAACACTTTATGGACAGGAAAAGGATATCGCTACAAAAGGATTAGCGATAATGAATATGTGGCTCCATGGTAATCCAGAAGCGTCCATCGCAGGGAAAAATACCATATCAGATCCTCAGTTCAAAGAAAATGATGGTTCACTTAAAAGATTTGATTTTGTTGTAGCCAATCCTCCTTTTTCAGTAAAGAACTGGACCAATGGAATCTCACCAATGGATGATGTATTTAATCGATTCAGAGGGTATGGGATTCCCCCAGAAAAGAACGGTGATTACGCATTTCTCCTTCATATACTTGGCAGTATGAAAAGTACGGGAAAGGGTGCTGTCATTCTTCCTCACGGTGTGTTATTTCGTGGGAACGCTGAATCGGAAATTAGAAAGAATATTATCCAACGTAAATGGGTAAAGGGAATTATTGGTCTTCCTGCTAACTTGTTTTACGGTACAGGTATTCCTGCGTGTATCATTGTGTTAGATAAGTCCAATACAGAAGAACGGAAAGGAGTCTTTATGATTGACGCCAGTAAGGGGTACATTAAAGACGGAAACAAGAACCGTTTAAGAGAACAAGACATTCATAAAATTGTGGATGTGTTCAACAGCGAATCAGAAGTAGAACGATTCTCACGTTTTGTGACTTTTGAGGAGATTGAAAAGAATGAATTCAATTTAAATATCCCGAGGTATATTGACACACAAGAAGATGAAGACATTCAGGATTTACAAGCCCATTTAAGTGGGGGGATTCCAAATCGTGACATTGAAGGACTTAACGCCTATTGGAAAGTATATGGAAGTCTAAAAAAGGAATTATTTGAACCCCTCAGAGATGGATATAGTCAACTAAGAGTGGATTCCTCTAGAATTAAAGAAACGATCTTCTCACACCCAGAATTCACATCATATAGTGATGATTTGGAGCGTGTGTTTAATTCCTGGAAAGACAAAATTTATCCAATTCTAAATCAAATCGATGGTTCAACCGCACCAAAGCGTTTTATTCATCAGATTACCGAAGAATTGTTGAAGCAATACCATAATAAGGATTTAGTGGATTCATACAATGTATACCAACATGTTATGGATTATTGGAATGAAACATTGAAAGATGATGTGTACTTAGTGGTTGAAGACGGTTGGACGGCAAATGTTCGACGCATACTTGAAAAGAACAATAAAGGAAAGGAAATTGACAAAGGGTGGACTTGTGACCTCATTCCAAAAGAGTTGGTTGTCAAAAAATACCTACAAGTAGAATATCAGAACCTAAATAATCTTGAATCCGAATTAGAAACCACCCAGTCTGAGATTGCGCAATTTGAGGAGGAACACGCCGGTGAGGATGGATTGTTATCTGACGCAACAAACGACAAAGGTTCTATAACCAAAACGACACTCACCAAATTCCTGAAGGATAACAAAGGTAATAAGGATGAACAAGAAGGTTTGGAGTTAGGAAATCAACTTTTAGGGTTGTTTGAGAAGGAAGCAAACTTGAAAAAAGAAGTGAAGGATAAACAAACCAAACTGGATGAGTTAACCTTAGACCGTTTCACAAAACTTACAGAAAATGAAGTGCGTGAGTTGGTGAATGATGACAAATGGATTGCCTCCATCAAAAATCTTATCCAAACAGAAATAGACTCCATTTCACAACGTCTAACCACCCGAATCAAAGAATTGGGAGAACGCTATGATTCTAAATTGGGAGAAATAAGAGTGGAGACTCAATCACTGGAATCCAAAGTAGCGGAACATCTTCAAAAAATGGGATTGGTATGGAGTTAATGAAGATAGGATACAAACAAACTGAAGTTGGATTAATACCAGAAGATTGGAAAGTATCACCTTTAAGCGAACTCGGTGAGTTTAAAAATGGTATCAACAAATCAAAAGAAGATTTTGGTTTTGGTTATCCGTTTGTAAATCTCATGGATGTCTTTGGAATTCCTTTTATAATTGATAATTCCAGTCTTGAACTAATTAACGCTAATCAACATGAATTAAATCTTTACAATTTAATAGAGGGTGATGTACTCTTTGTTCGTTCTTCAGTTAAACCTTCAGGAGTTGGATTAACTTCTGTAGTTAAATCAAATCTTAATGATACTGTTTTTAGCGGTTTTTTAATTCGATTTCGTTTTTGCACTGAGTTTAATTTAGACTACAAAGTTTATTGCTTTAATCAAAAAGACTTTCGAGATAGATTGATCGCTCAAGCGTCAGTTAGTGCAAATACGAATATCAATCAAGATGCTTTAAAAAAACTTCAACTGGCTTATCCCCCAACCCTCACCGAACAAAAAGCCATTGCCACCGCCTTAAGTGATGTTGATTCGCTAATCAGCAGTTTAGATAAATTAATCACCAAGAAAAAAGCCATCAAACAAGGTGCTATGCAGGCACTACTTAAAGGTAAAAAAAGATTAAAAGGATTCGGTGATCATTCTGAAATGAAAGATTCTGAATTTGGTCCTATACCAGCCGATTGGGAGGTTAAGCTATTGCCAGAGGTATTTGATTATATTCATGGTAAAGCCCACGAACAATTCATCTTATCAGATGGAAACTACAAGGTTGTAAATTCGAAGTTTGTGTCAACTGACGGGAAAGTTGTCAAGAATTCTTCTGTTAATTTTTGTCCAGCAAAAAAAGGAGATATTCTATCGGTTCTTAGTGATTTACCAAATGGGAAAGCTCTTGCAAAAACATTTTTAGTAGAAGAAAACGATGTGTTTGCAGTAAATCAGCGAGTTTGTATTTGGAGGACTAAAAAAGATAGTAGCCTCTTTCTTAACTATGTAATGAATAGGAATAAGTACTTCCTAAAACTTGATGATGGAGTTACCCAAACTCACATATTGAATAATCATATAGAAAAATGTCCCGTGTTACTTCCGAAAAGTATTGAAGAACAAATAGCAATTGGAGAGTGCTTAAAAGCAATGGATTTAGAAATCGAATCACTGGAGAATAAAAAAGCCAAGTATCAGGAAATTAAACAAGGGATGATGCAGGAATTACTTACCGGAAAAACAAGATTAGTATGAAGAGGTATATAAGGGTGATGTTGGGTCCAAAAAGTGTTTACGCACAACAATGTTATGATGGTAATTTTATTGGTGCTGACTTTGACATCAAAGAAGATCTTACCAATAAACTACACGAAAACTGGAAAGATTTCAACGCTGTATACCGTCCTGTTTGGTTGCAATCTAACCCAGGTAAAAGTAAAGTAGCGGCAGGTCTTGCTTGCGGAATGTTGTGGACCATTTGTAAAGGCATTCGAAAAGGAGATATCGTTCTTTGTCCGGATGGTCAAGGAAATTATTTTGTAGGTGAAGTAGATTCTGATTATTACTACAAACCTAATGAGATTCTATTCCATCGTAGGAATGTGAAATGGTACCCGGTGATGATTGAACGAAATTCAATGTCACAAGAATTAAAGAAATCTACTGGTTCAATTGGTACCACCAGCGATATTACATCTTATGCCGATGAAATTGAATCTTTAATAGGAGGTCATAAACCCCCAACCTTAATCTCAACCGATTCAACCGTTGAAGATCCATCTGTTTTCGCCCTTGAGAAACACCTAGAAGATTTTCTTGTTCAGAACTGGAAACAAACTGAATTAGGTAAAGAATATGAGATTTTTGAGGAAGATGGAGAAATAGTCGGACAACAATATCCAAGTGATACGGGTCCAATTGATATCCTCGCTATCAGTAAAGATAAAAAAACACTATTAGTTGTCGAATTAAAAAAAGGACGAGTTAGTGATAACGTGGTGGGTCAGATTCAACGCTATATGGGTTTTGTAAAAGAAGACCTCGCTGAAAAAGACCAACAAGTTAAAGGCGTTATCATTGGTTTGGATGACGACGTAAGAATTAGAAGAGCACTATCTGTTACCAATAACATAGAATTTTATCGATACAAGGTAAACTTTCAATTATTTAAAAGTTAATCTACTCAAATGAATAATACCATAGGTAAACCTGAAATAGTAACCCAAAATAGAATAATTGACCTGTTCCAAAACGAACTTGGGTATGAATACCTAGGTGATTGGACTGAACAAATGAGATTCCAACCCATCGAGGAAGAATTACTCATAAAGAATCTAATTCATCGTGGGAATTCTGATGTTGTTTCTAAAAAGGCGTGTGATGAATTGGTTAAGGTTGCTACTTCACTACCCAATGGATTGTATGAAGCGAATAAAGAAGTATACAAACTTTTACGCTATGGAGTTACGGTAAGAGTTGAACAAGGACAACCAAAAGAAACGGTTTGGTTAATCGATTGGAATAACCCAGATAATAACCATTTCGCCATTGCTGAGGAGGTAACGTTTAAAGGAGGACAACACGATAAAAGACCTGACATAGTTATCTTCGTCAACGGAATAGCCTTGGGGGTTTTGGAATTAAAAAGAAGTAAGGTTGGTGTATCAGAAGGAATACGTCAAAACCTAGATAATCAAAAACCAATTTTCATTCAAAAGTTTTTTACCACCATACAGTTTGTACTAGCTGGAAATGACGCTCAAGGGTTACGCTATGGAACCATCGAAACCACTGAAAAGTACTACCTCCAATGGAAAGAAGAGGCTAATAAAGAATTTGATTACTCATTAGACAAACATCTTTACGTTTTAGGTCAAAAAGAACGATTCTTAGAACTTATCCATGACTTTGTAGTATTTGATAAGGGAGTTAAAAAATTATGTCGTCCTAACCAATATTTTGGGATTACCTCTGCTCACAACAATATCCGAAATCGACAAGGGGGTATTATTTGGCACACACAAGGTTCTGGAAAAAGTCTAACCATGGTTTGGTTAACAAAGTGGATTTTAGAAAATGTTGAAGACAGCAGGGTGCTCATTATTACTGACAGGGAAGAATTGGATGATCAGATTCAAAAACTATTTATTGGGGTTGAAGAAAGTATCTACCGAACAAAAAGTGGAAGAGATTTAGTTAAATCGTTAAATGAAAAGAACCACTCGTTGGTTTGTAGTTTGGTACACAAGTTTGGTCGTGGTTCAGAAGAAGGAGATTATGATTCTTTTATTGAGGATTTAAAACAAAGTTTAGGAACTGATTTCAAGGCGAAGGGTGATATCTATGTCTTTGTAGATGAATGTCACCGAACCCAATCAGGTAAGTTACATGACGCTATGAAATTGATTCTTCCTGATTCACTTTTCATCGGTTTTACTGGGACCCCTCTTCTTAAAAAGGACAAACAAAAGAGTATAGAAGTATTTGGTCCATACATCGGAAACCCATACAAATTTGATGAGGCAGTGGAGGACGGTGTCGTTCTGGACTTGTTATATGAAGCAAGAGATGTTGAACAATTTGTTACCGACCAACAATCCATCGATGAATGGTTTGAAGCGGAAACTAGAGGTTTAACTAATGTTGCCAAGGTTGAATTGAAAAAAAGGTGGGGGACAATGCAGAAGGTCCTGGGGTCTAAATCCCGTTTGGAAAAGATTGTATTTGACATTATTAAAGACTTTAAAATCAAACCACGTTTAGCAACAGGAGAAGGTAACGCAATGTTGGTTTCAAGTTCAGTTTTTCAGGCTTGTAAATACTATGAATTATTCCAAAATGCGGGTTTTAAAGAATGTGCTATTATTACTTCTTATGAACCACATCACGGAGATATTAAAGGTGAAGAGACAGGAGAAGGTTCACCAACGGATAAACTCCTGAAATACGATGTTTATCTTAAAATGTTGAATGGTAAAACCACTGAAGATTTTGAATCTGAAGCAAAGACTCAATTCATTAAGGAACCTGCAAAAATGAAACTTCTCATCGTGGTTGATAAATTATTGACAGGGTTTGACGCTCCATCGGCAACTTATCTGTACATCGACAAGAAGATGCAGGATCATGGGTTATTCCAAGCAATCTGTCGTGTAAACAGAGTCGATACAGAGGATAAAGAATACGGATACATTGTAGATTACAAAGACCTATTTGAAAGTCTTGAGAGATCTATTACCGATTACACCTCCTCCGCATTTGATCAATTTGATGAAGATGATGTTAAAGGGCTTCTTTCTAACAGATATGAGGTAAGTAAAGAACGATTAGAGACAGCTCTTGAGGCGGTAAGAGCAATGTGCGAACCTGTTCACCCAAAAGATGAACCTACCTTCATCCATTATTTTTGTGGAAACACTGAAAATCCTGAAGATATTAAATCGACGGAAGAACGAAGAGTCGCATTGTACAAGGCAGTGGTTTCGGTTATTAGATCCTACGCTAATGTTGCCAATGAGATGAATAAACTGGGTTATTCCGATGAGGAAGCCAAGAAAATCCAAGAAGAGGTTAAGTACTATTCAGATTTACGAGATACCATTAAACTGGCGAGTGGTGATTTATTGGATTTCAAAGCGTATGAACCTGGTATGAGGCAGTTAATGGATATGTATCTTGACGCTAAAAGCAGTAAGAAGATTTCCAATTTTGAAAACAGCACTTTGGTAGATCTAATCGTGAACATGGCTTCAGAAGAAAGATCTGGATATGGTTCTTCTAAACAACAAGCGGTTGCGGAAACTATTGAGAATAATGTGAGAAAAGTAATTATTGAGGAGTCACAGACGAATCCAAAATATTACGAGAAAATGTCTATTCTTTTAGATGAATTAATCAAGCAACGAAAAGAGGAAACCATCGCTTACGCTGAGTACTTGGAGAAAATAAAAGAATTAGCAAAGGATGTTTCGACGCCATCTATAAGTCAGTACCCGAGTTCATTAGATTCTCGTGCAAAACAGTCTTTATATGACAACTTGGATAAGAACGAGATATTAGCGTTAGCATTAGATAATGTTATCCAATCTAATAAACTAGATGGTTGGAGAGATGGTGGAATTAAAGAGAGAAAGTTACGTCTTGCAATACATAACCTCCTGAATAATGACGAACAGACCGAGAAAATAATGGAAATTGTGAAAGCACAACATGAGTATTAATTCTGAACATATTACAATTTCCAATTTAACCATCGATATCATTCGAAAGGACATAAAGAACATGCACCTAGCGGTGTATCCCCCAACTGGAAGAATTCGTCTGTCTGTTCCTAATTCAGCGGATTCAGAGATGTTGCGTCTATTCGCAATTTCAAAACTAGGATGGATAAAGAAACACATTAAGAATTTTAACGATCAACCTAGAGAATCAAAAAGAACTTTTCAGACTGGTGAAAGTCATTACTTCATGGGAAGAAGATTCTTATTGATGCTTTCATTTTCCAATAGACAAAGAGTCTCCAAAAACGGAAATAAGATCATCCTTCAAGTTAAGGAAAACGCTACCACTGAGGAAAAGGCTAGTCTTATGAAAGAATGGTACCGGAAGGAATTAAAAAAGATAATCCCCCCACTAATTGAGAAATGGGAATCAATTATTGGTGTAAAATCAAATTCTTGGGGTATTAAGGTGATGAAAACCAAGTGGGGAACGTGTAATGTCGACGAGAAAAGGATTTGGTTAAATCTGGAGTTATCTAAGAAACCTGTAAACTGTATCGAGTATATAATCGTCCATGAATTAGTACACCTTTTGGAACGTAGTCACAACGATAAATTCGTCTTTTATATGGATAAATTCATGCCGAAGTGGAGACAGTACAGAGACGAATTAAATAGCCTACCTGTGGCACATAATGATTGGGGGTATTGATGGCTGAGAAATTAGAAATGGGTTTTGATGACTTGATGTATCAATTATCCAAAGTATGACATGTTTTATAAAAAATAAATAATTGAGTATGGAACAACTAAATCTATTTGAAGAAGAACCAAAAGAAACAAAACTTGGTCACGCTTCAATTTCATATCGAAACTCTGATAGTATTCTTACGATTCCAAAAGGTTTTATGGAAGGATATGATTTTTCACTTAATCCTTATTCTGGTTGCGCATTTGGTTGTACCTATTGTTACGCTGCTTTCTTTTCCAGAGATAAGTTAAAAATGGATAATTGGGGTTATTGGGTTGATGTTAAAGAAAACGCTCTCAATTTATTAAAGAAAAAAAGAAAGACTCCAATAATTGATAAAGTCGTTTATATGTCAAGTGTAACTGATCCATATCAACCAATTGAACGCAAGATTGAACTTACTAGAGATTTAATGAAAGAGTTTGCAGACTTTCATAAAATTCGACTCGTAATTCAAACTAGATCTACTCTTGCTTCTCGTGATATAGATCTTTTTAAGAAAATAGGTAGAGTGCAGGTAAATATGACTGTTACCACTGATGATGAGACGGTAAGAAAAGTATTTGAACCATACTGCCCTTCAAATAAAGCAAGATTGAAGACTATTAAAGAAATACACGATGCTGGTATTCAATCTTGTATAACTATGACACCTTTACTTCCGGTAAATAACGCCGAAACCTTTGCAAGTTTGTTGAAAGAAACAGGAATTGAAAATTTCATTATTCAACCATTTCATAAATCTAAGGGTAAATTCATTGCTGGAACAAGAGATAGTGCACTAAAAATATTAAATGATTTTAATTGGAATGAACAAAGGTATATGGAGGTTTTGAGGGTTTTTCAAAAGCACATTCCAAATATTGGTATAGGTAAAGAAGGTTTTGCTCCACCACTTTAAAAAAAGGATTATGGAAGAACTTAAACAATGGCTAATATCACAACAACCTATTTTGGACAAAATTACGGCGTCCGCTTGTAGGGAATTTTGGAATAAAAATCATGAAAAGTCAAACTTTTCTTATGATTTAAAGATTTCACATGATGAAAGCTATAATTTGTCAAAAGGTGCTGATTTGTGTTATGATAGATTAACAACAGCTATGTCATATACACTTTGGTATCACCCACGAAGAATTAACACGTTTCTTTCTTTTTTTGTTGACTACTTAGCAAAGTTCTCTGGGCAGAGAATCCAGTTGTTTGATTTAGGTGCCGGCACTGGTGCTGTTCAATGGGCGGTATTGTTAGTAGCATTAGGTTTGAAAAAATTAGGTTTGAAACCCCCATCTCTCTTAATTATTAATATTGATACAAGTCCTTTCATGTTATATTTCAATAGGGATTATCTATGGCCTTATTTTATGAAATATTACAGTATCAATGAATTGGATGTTCAAATTGAATATGAAATCAATTCTTGGAATAATGAATACAATAAAGAAATTACTAACACTGTAATTGCATCAAGTTATTTGTTCGACGCATCTGATAATCAAGAAAAAATAAAAGCTGATTTTATAGATTTAATTAGGAAGTATAATCCTTCTAAACTTCTTCTTCTAACTAGTATTAATAAAAAAACATATTTAGATTCTTTAGCAATTGATTTACGCAAACAAAATTACGCCATTTATCCAACAAATAATGAATCACTGATTTTTAATCAACCATTAAAATCTATAAATGAGTTTAGATCGAGCTTGAATCAAAAGTACCCAAATATTCAGCCTTTATCTAGACCATCTTCATGGAAAGACCCTAGTTATTATGGTGTTGTGATTGAAAAAATACAGACAGGTATTGATTTTGGAATACCTCCAAGTATTAATAAAATAAATTTGTTTAGACCACCAATACGTTTTATCTCTGAAATAACATTGAATGAAGCACAACTAAGAGCTTCTAGATATTCAGATTCACCAAGTATTGTCGTAGGACCAGCTGGATGTGGCAAAAGCATTGTTATTGCTCAAAAAATATTTAATACTGTAACCAATAATCGTTATAATTACTCTAGTGACCTTAAAATTCTGCTTACAACTTTTAATAAGTCATTGATATTACAACTATTTAATTGGTTGCGTGAGTTATTCGATGAAACAAAAGTTCGATATACACAAAATGGTTCCGAAATTCATTTCTATTTCGGACGATCTACAACGGCGAATGTTTCACTTTTACATTTTGATATTTTACCCATGAGAATTGGAAATGTTCCATTCGACGGTCTTGTTAATGAAACAAATCAAAAACAATTACTGGAAAAGATAATCAATGAGACAAAACTAGAATTAGCGATTGGAAACAATACTAATGATGTTATACTTAACACTGATTTTTTACTTGAAGAATATCATAGGGTTATTTATGGGTTAGAAATCAATTTATTAGACCCAAATAACTCATATTTAGGTGTTACCAGAATTGGTAGGGGTAACAACCCATCTCTTCAAAAAAATGGTCGCAGAAGAGAAATAGTCTTAAAGATTTTAAAAAAATATGATTCTCAATTAAGACTAAATGGCATACCATGTTTCACACAACGTAGAAAAAATTTCTTAACCAATTTAAAATCAAATAGCAACATTGTTAAGTATGATTTTGTATTTGTTGACGAGTTTCAAGATTGTACACAAGCAGATTTCAGAATATTTAATTTGCTTCTTAAAAACCCCGATCATTTATGTGTTGCTGGAGATTTAGCACAAGCGGTTCATATTGGTAAGTCAGCTAAGCCACCACGATTTCAAAACATGGCTAGAAGACAGAATTTTCAGCTTGAAGGCTCATACCGTTTACCTGTTAGAATAAGCGAAGCAATTAGACCTATTTCAGAGGCTATCAGATTTAGTTTTAATGATGATGAAAATGCTGGAATTATTAATCCTTATAAAGGCTCTCCTCCAGGTTCAAGACCAATTGTAGTATATTCACCAACATTAGAAGGAATATCACTAAAAATAAAGGAAATTTTTGCTGTTTACAGTATTTACGATTTGGATACCATAACAATTCTTGAAAAAGATATTCAATTGGTAAATTCATTGAGGGGACTTGGTATGAGTGCCGAGACAGATACCATTCTGAGATTAAAAGGCCTCGAAAAAAAATGTATTCTTTGGTCTACACGAGTGGCTGTAGAATATGAAAAAGAAGTTTATGAATTTGTTTATACTATTCTGACCAGAACATCTAGTATTTTGATAATTGCACTTTCAGACTCAACGTTGGATGTTTATAAACCAGTAATAGGAAAACTAAATCCCAATAGACTAATTTTTTGGGACGACCAAACAGTAAATAAATTTTCATTTTTTTGTAAGCAAGAGGAAGTGCTTGGTACAATAGATGAGTAATTGATCATCTTAAATTACTTTAACATTATGATAGTTAGTTGAAAGTTTAACAAAACCTTTGCCTGACAAAAAAAGCAAGAATGAAACACATATAAAATGACTGATTGCCAACTAAAAATGATTGAATGTAAAAATTTAACTCTACGAACTGCCAAGACAGGACAGTTTGAAGGACAGAAATTTTTAGGTTGCTCTGATTATCCATTATGTTCTTATCTCATCCCCCTGCACTTTGACGAAAAATCAATGACTGAACAACAAGAAAAACTTGCAAAAGCATTTGGACTGTTTATTAGTTCAAACTATTTCATTTATGCGACTTATGGAGTTGTATATTTCAACTTAAGACAAGCTGCATTTATGGACTATCTTTTACGATCTGACATTGTTGTTTCAAATGACGATTATAACATTGTTGAAGTCGGGTTGACAGGTGCAAAAATTTATAATGACTTATTTTACCACTTATTTCTCATCCCGACATTTGAAACTAAAAGATATTTAATAAATAATTTCCCGACAACTTATTCAAATTTAACAAGTCAGAATTTTACGACAAGGTTTTTTAACGAAGGAATAGATTATGACAAACACATAGTTATTGAAGATGTATTCAGACCATATAGTGACATTGAGACATACAATTAGATTGAAATAGAAAACCAACAGCTAACAGTCCTTTCTATTTTTTTCAATTACCTCTTGACTTCTTCTGTTTCTTCACCTATACTTTAAAAAAGGTATGGAAGTAAGATTGTTAAAGAATAAGAATGTTGTCACCGTTTCCCCCATTTACGGTGAAAATTCCCAAAATTTTTTCTGTCTAATTTCCCAATTTTTTAAAAATAGCCGCTACGCTTTTAAAAGAGTTATTTATAGGATTGAAGACACCTCGTAGGTATATGGTCAACAACAAGACGGGGGGATACGTCCCAGGATATGGGTCCAGACTCAGGTAAAGCAGGAAGTAATGATATTAGGGTATAGTCTAGGTGGTAGTTCTTGTTTTGTTTAATTTATTTGGCAACTCAATTAAAAGCTACTATATTAGAATCTAAATTAAATACCTTAAAAAAGTAGT
>VGMK01000037.1 GCA_016866375.1 Bacteroidota bacterium | reverse complement strand
ACAACCACCCTTGCTGAAACCCAATTTCTTCATAGGTCCAGAAAGCCGTAATCTCGTGTTGAAAATCAACAGAAGGCTGCTGCAAGTACACGCAAAAGTGAACAATGACAAGCTCTACACTAAACCAAACAAGGCCCCTAAAAAAAAACCGATTTACTGTATTAAGTTTTGCCTGAAGTTTTTTAAGACGTAGTGGCAAAAATGCTACCCTTACTAATTGATCTAATAGAAAAAATAAGAGGATAAAATAAAAGCCCCAACCCCAAAACAAAAATCCCATAAGAGGCAAAAGAATATCGCCTAGCAGGTTGCTGATAATGTCTGATTTTCTCATTTGATCGTGCGCAATGCGGCTCCTTTTAGTTCTTTCACCCGAGCTTTTGTTGGTGCAAATTCCGGATTTATTTTCAAGGCTTTCGCATAAGTAAATAGCGCATTTGTTGGATCTTTAATTTGCTCGTATAAAAGCCCTTTGTTGTGGAGTGATTCAACATGGTTAGGTTGATACTTCAAGGCCAAATCGTAGTAATAAAAAGCACTATCCGGTTCGTTGTACGTAAACTGTTTTAAACTTCCAATGTGAAAATAAGCGAGAAAATAACTTCTGTCTGCTTGAGCCATTTGCCTGTAATATTTCATAGCTTCATAGTCCTTACTAAACACCTCATATGCGTAGGCGAGCGGGTAAATCACATCCGGATCTTTGGGATTTAAGTTGTATGCAGAGGTGTAATATTCTATACACATTGGATTATTTATCGATTGATAATATGCACCAATGTAAAAGTACCCCTGCAGGAATTTAGGATCTAGTGAGATTGCCGTCTCATAAGACGAAAGCATCATCTTATAATTTTTTTTAAATCTGTAAATACTGCCTTTTAATACGTATGCATCGCGGTATTTTGGATTGATGCGTAAAGCTTTATTGATGAATTTAAATGCTTCGTCTTCATTTTGGTCAAATCCGTAATGATTCGCCATACCAATAAGTGCTTCCACATTGGTGGAGTCTTTCGTTAATACAGATTGAAAAATTCGTTTCGAATTTAATTTATCCGCGATTATTTCATGCGGGCTATACAACAATGCTTTTGCATAAAGAAGCCGCACATCTACGCGGTTACTGTCTAATTTAAAGGCCTCGGCTGCATCTTCTAAAAAAGGACGGTAACCGTTCTCCTCCAAAACATTTTCCAAGCGCATGTTTGCCCGCGCGATGAATAATTCAATTGAATCAGGATATAATTTAATTAAACTATCCAAAGTAGAAGAACTTAATTGATCTTGGGGTGTTTGTGTTTTAGGTGATGCTTCTTCATTTGTTGAACAGGCTGCAACATAAAAGCCGAGTATAAAAAGGAGAAATATTCTCATAGTGCGAAATTAGTTATTTTGTATGTCATGCCGATGTTCTTTAAATTTGTAGCATAAAAATATACCATGAAGTATAGGGTTATAGTCATTTTTAGTGTGCTCATTTTATTAGGGCAGCAACTACATGCGCAAGGATGTTCGCAATGCAAATTATTGGCAGAGCAAGGTTCTGAAGCAGATGAGCATTCTTTTGGCACGAACATCAATAGTGGAATTTTATACTTAATGGTAATTCCGTATGTGCTTCTTTTATTTTTATTTAGAAAACAGATATACCGGTTTTTTAAGCAGATGTTTAAACCAGAAAGTTAGAATCGTGCGGTAATTCCCCCGAGAAGCTGAAACCCCTGTACCGGATAATTAAAGAACCTGTTGTAACGGACGCTGGCCACATTGTTGAGTTGTAAAAATGCGGAGACTCGAGAATTGTAGCGGTATTCTGTTTGTAAATTGAAATCAAGAACTGGTTTCAAATTTACAATATACTGACCCTCCTCCATAGAAACACCACTCATTGTGCTATCGTATACCAATGCCCTTCTCCCAAATTCTAAATCACTGTCGAGTTGAAAATAGAACTTTTTAAAGAGGTTGTAATTTCCTCTCAGCACAAATTGAAGTTGAGGCAAATTCCAAGCATAAGCATTGTTATTGGTCTGGTAAGAATAGAAACGACCTATTCCGTCAATTTTTAATTTCTCATCCAATTGATAGGACAAAGACCCTTCTACTTTCATAATGCTCACCGTATCGTAAACAACCTTAAACGTATTGATTTTTACAGAGTCGTTTACAAAAAGCCCCATTCCAATGTGCCTTCCAAAACTAGCCACTGCATTAAAACTGATGCGTTTGCTAAGTGTTCCTTTAATACCCCCATAGAAATTAAACAGGTTGTTTTCGTTTCTTAGCGAATCTTGAACAATTTGAATGAAGGGGTTTAATTCTGAAAATCTTCTGAATGAGTTCTGCTTCAATTCCCCATTTATTCCAACGTAAGGAATGAAAATGTCGTTGAACATGGAATATTTAATTTCCACTTTTGGGTATAAATATACTCGTGTTTTTGAATATATATCGAAAGAAAGTTTAGCGCCTACTTCCACCTTTAAGCGGTTGTCAAACATTTGGGTTAAGACTCCTGGGGCAATATCAATAACAGTATTGTTTGTCATTAAGCTAGAATCAAGTGCAGAAAGCGCGGAATCAGCAATACCGTGTCTGAATCCATTAAAACGCACTGATAAATCGCCGTAAAATGTTTCGTTTAGGTAGCGGTACCAGCCCCTAAAATTAAAACCTGCACTGTGTTCCCTGCTATTCCATTTATCTAATGAATCAGCTTTATATGGTTTCGTGAAAAAGTAATTATACCGGGTATTGATAGCATAATTAAATGCCGATGAATCTCCATTCATGCCCTCAAAAGTTAACTCTCCTCCAATCGATTGGAAACGTTGTTTATTCGATGAATCGGCGTAATTAATCAGGGTGTCGATGGTTTTACGCGCACCATAGTAACGGAAGCCTTCATTGGCGTAGTTAAATTTCCCCTTTAACTGGTAGGTATTTTGCAATATATTTCCGTAAAGAGACACATTGGTTCTATCAAAATTTGCAGTTAAGTAGTCAACATTCTGTTTGCTAATTTTAGTTTGGAATGCGCTTAAATGTTGTGTGTGGCACCCGTAGTGGTATGCCCTTGATCGCGTGGAATTGAAATACAACTCCCCCAATGGCATAAGGGCAGATCCGATACCTGCCTTAGCATAAAAGGGGTATAGTTTTTTCAACTTCTCTGATGAAGTTTCAACGGTTGCCGCCTCAATTGTATCGAGGGTGATTTTTGTTGGCGCTTGAAAAAAAAGAATAGGGTAGTAAGGGACAGAAGAATTTTGTATTGAGTCCAATATTTTAGGGGAACTAAGTAGTCGAGTTGAAGGTTCAATGTCTCTTTGTCCTTTACCAATTACAGTAATTTGGTCAGGCTGCGCCCAAATGTTGGACATGCAGAATAGACACACAATAATGAGGATGTTGTTAGTCATTTATCTCAATTCTTTTTTGGTTTTCCTCCTCTTCTTTCTCTTGAGGGGTTTTGAGCTGCATTAATTCGTCCCAAAGTTCGTTTGCTTCCGTTAGAATGCCATCTGTTTCATTTGGATAGTGGTCTAAAACAGATTTAAGCGTTTGTTCTGCTTGGAAAAGTTCGTCGTTATTCATTTGTATACGCACTTGTAACATAAGGCCTTTCGCCACCCACAAATTATAACTTGGCTTCATTTTAAGTAATGATTTTATTTCCGCGTCAGCCTGAGGGTAAAGCGACTGTTTGTAATACATTTCGGCGAGCGTGTATTTGGCCTCTGAACCCATGGCTGTGGTTGTGTTTTTTACTAACCATTCGAGTGAAGGCTGGGCTAATTCGTAGTTGGAGAGCTTATAGTTGGAAATTCCTTTTGCATATTCGGCTTCTGTTCGCTGTTGATTATTTATTCCAACTGTTTGAAGTACTGCCTCAGATGCTTGTGCTGATTTTCCGTAGTTCTCTATCAAGAACGCACAACGCATTATTCCAATTTTCCCGGTGAGAATTTCTGAGGGCTTTGAGGCAATTTGATCGAGTTTTTCGTAATATTTTAATGCTTTTGTATATTCTTTAAGATTATAAAAATAATTAGCGCTTCTCCAGGCGGCCACTTCTGAAAATTCGGTTGTTGGTGTTTCGAGGAATCGTTCGAAATAACCAACAGCCTTTGTAGTGTCTTTGGTTTTGTATAAACAGTTTCCGATAAAGTAATAACTTTCATTAACAAATCGACCGGAGGGAAATTTTTTCAAATAAGCTTCAAACTTAGGAATAGCATCCTCATAAAAGTTTGATTTGTAGGCCTCTATTGCTGGGGAATAGTAGATATTTTCTTTCTCATCGGCAGAAATATTGGCACATGGGTAACGGTCTGCAATTTCCGTTGCCTCTTCTACTTTATTTTGAGAAGTGTAAACTTCCACTAATCCATTGACTGCATTAGCGCAGACGTCTCTTAATTCTTTGTACTCGTTGAGGATTTGCAAGAATTCGTCCTCAGCACTTTTGTAATTCCCTTGTTTGAAATAAATGTCTGCGATAGCCAATTTAACATCCACTACAAATTGATTTGTTGGATAATCGTAGATAAATTCTTTAAATACTTTTAGAGCGTTGGGATATTCTTTAATCGACATGTAAGCCCACCCCAAATCGTAGCGGCCACGCATGAGGTATTTGGAAGAACCATAATCATTAATTAAACGATTTAATGCATCGATTTTCTCAGAGACTTGTCCGTTGTAACCGTAGGCTTTCGAAACGTAATATAAAGCCTTGTCGTTGTAGTCGGTATTCATTTTAAAGGCTTCTTTATAATACTGAATAGCTAAAAGGTTGTCATCTTTTTGTTCTCTTACATAGAAGCAATCTGCAACTCTAAAGCAAGCATCTATTTTTTTTGCATCATCTTGGGGGCTCAATTGCAAGTAGATTCTGAACGATTCAATGGCTTTATCGAGGTCATTCTTTTTTAAGTAGCCGTAACCAATATTATAGTAAGCATCTATTTTTTCAGGAAGAGCATTTGATGCAGGAGAAGCCATGAATTCCCTGTACATTGAAATAGCTGCATCCGTTTGACCATTGCGCAGTTGTGCGTCTGCAGACCAATATTTTGCTAGTGCCACCATTTGTGGATCAATCGGATATTTATCAACTAATTTAAATGTTTTAATAGCCTCTGAAAATAGCTGTTTTTCAAATTGGTCTACCCCATAATTATAAGCAATGGTTTGATATACTTTTTTCAGTTTTATATCGAGATTGGGTAATCTAGCTATTGATTCAAGTGCCTTTGCGAAATTTGATGTATTTGTGTACACATTAACCAAATATTGATTAACATCTTTTTTCCTGATTGAGTTCGGGTATTTTGTCAGAAATTCCTCGAATGCACGAACAGATTCATCATAGGGGTTAATATCCACTCGAAAAGATAATACAGCAAAATTGTATAGTGCATCCTCTTGCACATCCGCCATGTAACTCATTTGGGATGCTCTTTCAAAGGCAGAACGCGCTGGGAGAAGTTTTTCTTGATTTAGGTAGCATTCCCCAATTTGATACATAGCAATTTGAGTAATGCTGTCTGCGACACGAGTTACTTTATCAAATTGTTTAACAGCTTTTTCATATTGCTTTGTTTTGTAATATGCAAAACCAAGCTCATAGGCGTCATCCCTTTTGGGTTTCCCATTTTTGGCGAAATTTTCCAAATAGGGAATAGCTTCATGATATTTTCCAGTGTTGTAAAAGGCATTACCAATTATGTGATTTACGTCGGCTTCGTTGTCTAATTGCGCACATTTTAAAACACTTGGCGCCATATTGATGACTTCTTCGTATTGTCCTTGTTTCTGATAAATTTGAGCAATGTAATAAGGGGCAACACTACAGAATATGGAATCCTTTTGGAGTTTCAGAAATCCTTCGAGTGCTATTTGATTTGCATTTTTTAAGTAACTGAGATGGGAAAAAAAATATAAACTTGGCAGCGCGTAAGGGCCGACCCCGTTTTTAGCGTCTCGGAAAGAGCTGTAGGCAATTTCTGTATCTAGATTTTGAAGCGAGGCATAGCCCAATTTAAAAAGCAGCTCATCTTTTTCATTTTTTTCTAACTCTCCTGCGGGAACCTGTTGCAACCATTTCTGTGCTTTTTCAAAGTCCTCCTTTTGGAAAAAGTACCTACCTACCCGAAAATTAATGACTTGAGTGTATATGTTTTCTGGGTATTTCTTATTGAATTGTTCGAGCAATGTAATGCCGTCATTGTTAAATAATTCAAGAGCAGAAACCCCTTCGTAATAGTAAGCTTTGAGGACCAGCGGGTCTAAATCATTCTTTGTTTTATCAATGAAGCAACGAAAACCCTCTCGCGCTGCCGCATATTGTCCTTTGTTGAATAAATCTTCCGCCTTGAAATATGAAGCATACTCTGAAAGATACTTGTTACTTTGTTGTGAAAACACAAGACACCCCGTGAAGCAAAGCAGCACTAAGAAAAAATACTTATTCATGAGATGTAAAATTAGTTTCCAAGTTAGAAAGCTTAAGAATTAGAAGTAAAAGTTTTAAACCTGTTATTGTTAAGATATAAATACAACTTGGCAGTGAGGTTTCAAATGATTCTGCAACTTTGTATTACCAAATATTTTCACGTGCCTAAAGTTATTTCTATTGTTAAAGCTCAAGTAAATCAACAAGGGAAGTCAATTTTGAAAGATGTTTATCTTGATCTAGAGGAAAATGATTTTGTTTACCTTATCGGAAAAACAGGAAGTGGCAAAAGTAGTTTAATGAAAATATTGTATGCTGAGCTTCCATTGTTAGAAGGAGATGCCGTCGTTGCAGGGTACAATTTAAAAAGAATTAAGCGTAAAGACATACCTTTTCTACGAAGAAAAATAGGCATCATTTTTCAAGATTTTCAGTTGTTAATGGATCGAAGTGTCATACAGAACTTGTACTTTGTGTTAAAAGCTACGGGGTGGAAAAAAAAAGAGGATATACAAAAACAGGCGCTGAGTTGCCTGCAGCTTGCAGGAATTGAGCATAAAGCGAATGATTTTCCTCACACTTTATCCGGCGGGGAACAACAAAGAGTCTCGATTGCAAGGGCGCTACTAAATAAGCCGGCTTTGATTCTTGCAGATGAACCAACGGGCAACCTCGACCCTGAAACATCTGTGGAAATTATGCAGTTGTTGGTGGCGGTGGCCAGAGAACAAAAAACGGCCGTATTAATGGCGACCCATGATATGGAAGTTGTAAGAAAATTTCCAGGGAAAATCCTTCGCGTCGAGGAGGGAGAAATCAGAGAGTCCAGCATGATGTAAGTTAGACTGGATTTCCTTAAATTTGTTAAATGAATAAATCTACGCCGAAAAAATCAGGCAGCACATCCCTTGGAAGAGAGAAACCAATACGAGCCAACCAAAAGGATGCCCCCAAAAAGGAGATTACGGCGCGAGATAAACGCAAATACATTGATTTTAAAATAAAAGTTAAGAAAGGAGATCCGCTGCCATCATTTAATGAAGATGCCATCCGTTTGAACAAGTATTTATCGAATGCAGGTGTTTGCTCCAGAAGAGAAGCTGATGTGCTGATACAAACCGGAGTGGTAGCGGTAAATGGTAAGATTATTTCGGAGCTAGGCTATAAAATAAAACCAGGAGATATCGTTCAATACGACGGAGAAACCATAAATGCTGAGACCAAGAGGTATGTACTTTTGAATAAACCAAAAGGGTTTATAACTACCATGGACGACCCAAGGGGAAGAAAAACTGTCATGACTTTGGTAAGCAAGGCGTGTCGTGAGCGTGTTTATCCCGTTGGAAGACTTGACCGTGAAACCACTGGACTGCTCTTGTTTACGAATGACGGGGATATGGCCAAAAAACTTACGCACCCTCGCTATCAAGCGCGTAAAATATATCATGTGGAATTACATAAACCAGTGAATAAAGAGGATTTAGAGAAATTAGTGAATGGGGTAGACCTTGAAGACGGGCGCACAAAAGCAGATAAAGCGGAGTTTGTTGAGGAGGGGAACAATAGAGAAGTTGGAGTGGAATTACATTCAGGAAAAAACCGAATCGTTCGTCGCTTGTTTGAAGCTTTAGGGTACAATGTGCTTCGTTTAGACAGGGTGCAATTTGCCGGATTAACAAAAAAAGATTTACCACGTGGAATGTTTCGTCATTTGACAGAACAAGAAGTGGCTTTTTTGAAAATGACAAAATGAAATTTTTAGGATATCTCGTATGTTGTGTTCTCCTTTTTTCTTGCGGGAATTCTTCTCAAGAGGAAAATACTAAGCATTCAGAAGTGAGTTTAAATCCCAGCGCATTTTTTTATCCGATTTGTGATAGTACGCGAATTTATGTTTACCGCGATTTAATAAATGGACTGAACGAAGAGTTTCATCGGGTTTATAAAGTAGTTGATTCGAAGGGGCCACACCTTATCGTGGAAAGGTATGCTTCCGATGGCCGCTTGTTGGAAGCATTTAATTACAACATTGATTCATTAGACCTGATTGATCACATTACGGTTAACGCTAAGCAAGAAAAAGAACAAGCGATCTTATTTAAAAACAGATTATTCCCCATGACTCTCTCTGAGGAAGCTTGCTTTGCCTCTAAATTCAGAGGGGTCAACGACTCCATGGTTATTTTAAAGGAAATAACAAGAAAGTTTAGTAGTAATTCAACTATTGAATTTAACAATAAACCAATAGAAACCTTGGTTTTTAAAGATTTTATACGGATGACAAATATGAATATCTACAAACGTAAGGAAGAAGAAATAACAGGTGTACAAGTGGTTTATTTTTCCAAAGGGATTGGACTTACAGAATGGCACAGCCCTTCTAAATCTGTTCATTTTAAATTAGAGAAAATACTTTCTCAGGAACAATGGGTTCAACTTATAAAAAAATGAAAATAGCAGCGCTCATGTGTATTTTGCTTATTGCCTTTACCTCAGAGGCACAGTACAGAAAGTATAATAGGAAAAAGCCTAAAAACTCAATGGCACAAGGTACGGGATACGTGTATTGGGGTTATAACAGAAGCGCCTACACGAAAAGCGATATTCGTTTTGAAGGTGTAGGTTATGGCTTTCAATTAAATGACGTCCAAGCAAAAGATCGCCCTTCAACAAAATTAATGGAATACGTGAGCCCCAATAAACTTACAGTTCCTCAGTTTAACTTGCGTGTAGGGTATAATTTTAAAAATAATTGGAATATTTCATTGGGGTATGATCACCTCAAATACGTAATGGTTCACGGGCCAAGTTATCAATTAGTTGGGAAAACTGAAGCCGGTTTCAATTCGGTTGAATCCTTAAGTGGAAATTATAACGGTTATAATACCTTTACTGAAGAAGATGTTTTTCATTATGAAAACACCAATGGAATGAATTACATCCGGGCAGAAATAAGCAAAGTGAGAAATTTAATTAGGAATCTTAATGATACATACACCATGACCTGGCTCTGGGGGTTTTCTTCAGGAGTGATCTTGAGCCAAAACGATTTTACCTACAATGGCGTAAAAACGCAAGCTACCACCTCTCTATCTGGGGTGGGAGTCTCGGTTCACAGTGGGCTACGCTTTGAATTTTGGAAACGTATATTTTTACAAACGAACATCGGAGCAGGGTACCTATTTCAACACTATGTAAAAACACGCCCCAATGAATACGACACTTTTGCACGGCATCGTTTTGGCTATATAGAGGGGAATATTGTACTTGGGTGTTTGTTTTATATCCGACCAGTAAACGATTGTAATTCCTGTCCGCAACTTTGATATGAAGCTTTTAATTGTCGGTTTAGGGAACCCAGGAAGTGAATACGAAGAAACACGTCATAATATCGGATTTAAGGTAGTGGATGCGTTGGCAAAAGAATTAGGAGGAACCTTTTCTTTAGACAAAGCCGCCTTTAAAACAGAAGTTAAATTCAAAGGGAGGACTTTGGTACTCATAAAGCCCATTACCTATATGAATCTTTCGGGTAAGGCTGTAAACTATTGGCTGCAAACGGAAAAAGTTAACCTCGAAAATTTGGTGGTTATTGCAGATGACATCGCCCTGCCTTTTGGTAAACTACGCATGAAAGGAAAAGGGAGTGATGGTGGTCATAACGGACTTAAAGATATTCAAGCAACCTTGAAAACTCAAGATTACGTGAGGCTTCGCTTTGGTGTAGGAAGTGATTTCGCCAAGGGAAAACAATCAGATTATGTGCTCGGCAATTGGTCAAAGGAAGAAAGTCTTGATTTACCAGAACGTATTGGCGTGGCTACAGAGTTTGTCAAAAGCTTTTCAACGCAAGGCTTAGCACTCACCATGACCAATTGGAACAATAAATAAGGTTGAGTAATCAAATAAAAATGGCTGCCTTTTGGGCAGCCACTATTTTAATTTAATCCCAAGTCTTTTGCTTTTTCTATTGTCTTTTTCAATTCCTCAACTGCAGCACAGTCCTTGATTTTGTCATACTTTACATTAGGAAACTTTTTATTACAATGTTTTGTAATTTCTTCTACCTTATCTTTTAACGGTTTTATTTTTTCTTTAAATGCTTTTTCATCCTCATCGGACATTTCGGATATTTTTTTACCGTCAATAGCCTCAATCATTTCATTCAGCACAATGTTCATAGATTCTACACAACCGCATTCAGAATCAATATCAGCCACGTTAATGTCTTCTGCTTTATCCCCGCAAGAACTTATTGCTAATGAGCTTAACATAAACAGGCTTAATAAATACTTTTTCATAATTATACATTTTTATATGGACGAAAATAGAAATTTTGATTGAATTAATGGTTATCTCAAATGTGGTTTTATAAATTTTTTGTTTTGCCAAGCACCATTAAATGAACTGGCTTTTGTAATCTATTTCAAAAAATATTAATTCGCTCATTATAAATCTTAATACATTTCCTCCTCAGACATTTCTTCCTCATACATTTCTTCCTCATACATTTCTTCTTCCATTGAAGGGGTTTCCATAGACTCCTCATCAACAGCAGGAGTTTCCGGGATTTTCACATCTTTTAATGCGTCTTTCATCAACAACTCCATACAATCTGAAAGAATTTTTTCTCCTTCTTGGTCACTGGCATTATCAGCTTCTTCAAAGTTCTCGTAATTTTCTTCACACTTTTTTAATGCACAATCGAGAAGTTCTTTCATTTCTTTTGGGTCTCCACCGGTTTCCCTAATTCCTTTTTCCATTTCTTGTCGAGCCTTCTCTTTATCTTCATCTGACCAAGCTCCTTTTTTACTTCCTCCGCATGATGCTAAAAACAATGCAGCCAAAGACATTACAATTAATTTTTTCATATTACAGTATTTTAAATCTCCTCAATATTACTCATTTACAAGGAATGGGCACTAGATTAATGAAATTATTTTTTTACAATTTCCTCATGCGTAATTTCACCACCACTGCTACCGGTTTTTTGACCGAGGTATAGTAATGCCCCAGAAAGAAGAATGGAAATGTAAAGAGTAATATCGGAAAATGGCTTGCGTTTCCAGTTTATCCAGAAAGCGACAGCGGCAAAAAAAGCACTCAAATAACTCAATAAAGCAAAGGTTTCCGCGTTCTCCTCGTGTTCATGAATTAAGTCGTGATTTCTTCCCAATTCTTCCACAATTTCCTCTGCGCCTTCGCCAGAGTTCATCGTAAAAAAAGTAAATATCCCTGAGGCCATCATCATTCCATAAGCAATTCTTTTTACCAGGTCATTCTTAAAAACCAGTCCAAGAATCAGAAGTATCAAGGCCACCAAGGGCAATAAAATAGGGAAATGATTTAAGACTAAATGTACATGTGCTGCATTCATAATTTATTTTTTTCGATATAAGCTTTTGAATCGCATCGGTTTCCTGAATTTTACCTTGTAAACTTCTTCAATTACACTATTTTTGTAATGGAAGACAAATAAGTTTGTGGTCCAAAGGTAAAGAGATTTAAGATAACATGATAAAAATGAAAAGGTGGAGAATAAGTGAGCTTCTCGGAAAGGAAGGTCAAGCGTTAGTAAACAAAGAAATTGAGGTGAAAGGATGGGTTAGAGCTTTTAGAAGCAACCGTTTTATCCAACTCAACGATGGGTCGTGTATGTCTTCTTTACAGGCGGTAGTGGATTTTGAACAATTTAATGAGACTCTTCTTAAAAGGGTAAATACAGCAGCAGCCGTCTCACTTAAAGGGACCTTGGTTGCGTCTCAAGGTTCTGGCCAAGCTATCGAGTTGCAAGTAAATGCTATCGAAATTTTAGGAGATGCTCACCCGGATGATGTACAACGCACCGTCATGCAACCTAAACGCCATAGTCTAGAGTTTTTGCGCGAACAAGCACACCTGCGCTTTCGTACCAACACCTTTGGTGCTGTTTTCAGAATCAGACACGCAGTAGCTTATGCGATACATAAGTTTTTTAATGATCGGGGGTTTTATTACTTACACACGCCAATTATCACGGGGTCTGACGCCGAAGGCGCAGGAGAAATGTTTCGCGTGACCACCCTCGATGCTAAGAAACCGCCTTTAAATGAAAAAGGGGAAGTAGATTTTTCGAAGGATTTTTTCGGAAAAGTCGTGAACCTGACAGTCTCTGGGCAATTAGAAGCAGAATTGGCAGCCTTGGCTCTGGGTCAGGTCTATACTTTCGGGCCAACGTTTCGCGCGGAGAATTCCAATACCTCTCGTCATTTAGCTGAATTTTGGATGATAGAACCTGAGGTCGCGTTCAACGACCTCAAGGATAATATGGATTTGACAGAGGACTTCTTAAAAAATATTTGCGGGTATGTTCTAGAGAATTGTGCTGAGGACTTGAAGTTTTTAAATGATCGAGACCAACAAGAACAGTCACAAAAGCCACAACACGAGAGGATTGAACTATCATTAATAGACCGTTTGAAGTTTGTAACCGAAAATCCATTTAAGCGCCTAACCTATACGGAAGCAATAGAAGTATTGAAAAACTCCAATCACTACAAGAAAAAGAAATTTCAGTACGACGTACAGTGGGGGATTGATTTACAAAGTGAGCACGAACGGTATTTGGTAGAAAAAGAGTTTAATTGTCCAGTTATTTTAACGGATTATCCCGCAAAAATCAAAGCATTCTACATGCGTTTAAATGAGGATCAAAAAACGGTCGCAGCTATGGATGTGTTATTTCCAGGAATCGGTGAAATTGTAGGAGGTTCTCAACGCGAGGAGCGTTACGATATTCTCTACAAGAAATGCGAGGAATTTGGTATTCATCCCCAAGAGCTCTGGTGGTATATGGATACGCGCAAATTTGGAACTGTTCCTCATGCAGGTTTTGGGCTTGGCTTTGAACGAATGGTGATGTTTGTCACAGGAATGACGAACATTAGAGATGTAATCCCATTCCCAAGAACACCACAGAACGCGGAGTTTTAGCATCAATGCGAGAAATTTTCCCTTGTCTTCCTTTTTGACGATAAAATAAGTCAACAAATAGGATTATTCTTCCCATGTTGAGCCTTCGGAGGCCCAAGCGAGATATAAGAAATGGATAATTACAAGAAATTAGGGCACTCAAGAGGCATTAGATATATTTTTAAGTGAGAGTGGGCACTATTTTCTTTAGCACCGCATCAATTATTTAAAGACCATTCAGCAACAAAGATTAAAG